>CAJBHN010000360.1 GCA_903952805.1 uncultured Myxococcales bacterium
CACCCGGGGACTGCCAAGCTTCGCGGAGCCGCTGCTGAATCCAGACCAGCACTATGTGTTCACGATTGTCGCCAGCGTCAGCGACGGGAAACGGCAGTGGGTGATCAAGCTCCCCGCGGTGGATCACCCAGCCGGGCTGCACACCGACGTCGACGAGCAGCGCGCCTGGCTCAGCCGGGAACTCTCGACCGCCCCCGGCGCTCACTGGCAAGGCCCGGACCTTGTGCTGGCGTCGGTGATGGCCCGCGAATGGTTCCTGGAGCGGGTGGCCCTGGCCCTGCTTGGCGAACGGATCGGGCAAGTGCGGCAGAGGCTCGGGAGCGCCTGATGCTCATCGACGACCGCACCCCAACGGGGGCCTGGTCTGACAACGCCGCTCACGAGCTGTGCAGGCCCTGGGCGGCTGCACGGCGCACGCCCCGGTAGACTCCGTCTGAGGCACGATATCGCGCCTCAGCGGGCCCCGGGACGCCAGGCGGCCACATCGTCCAGCCAGGCCCTGACCCGCGCGTCCGATGGCATGCGCCAATCGCCGCGGGGGCTGAGAGCGACCAGACCAACCTTGGGAGCGTCGGCGGTGCAGCTGCGCTTGAACTGGTTCGAAAAGAAGCGCTGCAGAAACACCGTCAGCCACGTGCGCAGGGTGTCGTCGTTGTAGCGGTCACCAAAGGCCACGCGGGCGAGGTCGAGGATGCGTCCGGGAGTGCTGCCGTGGCGCACAAAGTGAAACAGATAGAAGTCATGCAACTCATAGGGCCCGATGCGCTCCTCGGTGAGGTGCGCGATGCTGCCGTCGGCGTCGGTGGGCAGCAGTTCGGGCGAGATGGGTGTGTCGAGAATCGAAAACAGCGTGCTGCGCAGCAGCGTCGCGTCACCGCTGGTCCAGGTGCCAACCCGTTCGTTGGCCACCCAGCGAATCACAAACTGGATGAGGGTTTTGGGGACGCCAGCGTTGACGTCGTACATGCTGATGTGGTCCCCCGAATACGTCGCCCACCCCAGGGCCTTCTCGCTCAAATCACCGGTGCCCACGACGAGGCCGCCGACCTGGTTGGCGATGGTCATCAGCACCAGGGTGCGCAGCCGGGCCTGCACGTTTTCAAGCGTGGCATCGCCCAATGACGGGTCGCGACGCACGCGCTCGATCAGGGCCTGCACGCTGTCGACGACGCTGTCCACGACGCCGTCACTGGCGTCGGCAGCGTCGGGACCGGCAGCGGCGCGATGGCCCACGGCCCCAAGCACCACCCGCGACATGTCGGCGACGCTGATGGAGCGCACGGTGGCCCCCAGCGCCTCGCCGAGGCGCACGGCGTTGTCTTTGGTTCCAACGGACGTGCCAAGGCCGGGCATCGTGACGCCGACCAGGTCTGAACGGGGCTGCCCACAGAGATCAAGCGCCGTCGCCGCCACCAGCGCCGCCTGGGTGGAGTCGAGCCCTCCCGAGATGCCCAGCACGAGCTTGGGCGTCCACGTCGACGTCGTCAGCGCCTGCAGGCGGGTGGCCAGGGCGTTGGTCTGGATCTCGAAGATCTCCCAGGCGCGGGTGGCCAGTGTGCGCGGGTCCTTCGGAATGAACGGATGGGGCGCGATGTGTCGGCGCAGTCCCGTCGTCGTCAACCGCTGCGGCAACACGAAGGGCAGGCGCCGCACGGCGATGGGATTGTGCATGGCGCAATCGCCAAAGCTGGTGGTCTGCACGCGCTCGTGGCGCAGCATGTCGACGTCGACGTCGACGGTGACCAGCTGGGGCGTGCGCGCAAAACGCGTGCTCTCGGCGAGGATGCTGCCGTTTTCGCAGACGAAGGCGTCGGCGTCGAAGGCGAGGTCGGTGCTGCTCTCACCCGGACCTGCAGCGACATACAGGTAGGCACATTTGCCGCGGTCGCTCTGGCTCTGGGCGAGGAGGCGGCGCAGGTCGGCCTTGCCGACGGTGAAGTTCGACGCCGACAGATTGGCGATGATGCTGGCGCCGGCGCCGACGAGCTTGGCCGACGGCGGAATCTGCACCCAATAGTCCTCGCACACCTCGACGCCGACCATGACGTCGTCGCGGGCGCTGCCGCCGTCGTCGGCGTGGTCACTGGCGCACAACAACAGGTCGGGTCCAAAGGGCACGTCGGCGCGACCAAGGACGGTGCAGACCGCACCGGCGGGGACCTCGCGTCCCTCGCGGAACCAGCGCTTCTCTTCGAACTCGCGGTAGTTCGGCAGGTACGATTTGGGCACGCAGCCCAACACCCGACCGGCCTGGATGGCCACAGCGACGTTGTACAGGCCCAGGGGCGTGCGCAGGGGCATGCCCACCAGCGCCAACGGAGCCAGGGCCTTGGAGGCGTCCACCAGCGACGCCAGGGCCGTCTCGACCGCGCGGTTCATGGTGTCGTCGAAGAAGAGATCACGCGCCGTGTACGACGACAGCCCGAGCTCGGGAAAGACGACCAGCGCCACACCGTCGTCGTGGGCCTGCTGCCACAAGGCCAGGGTGCGGAGCGCGTTTTCGGCGGGGTCGGCGATGGCGACGACAGGGACAGCGACGCTGGTGCGAACAAAACCGCGCATGGAGACCTCTGGGCCTCCGTCTACCCCAGCAGCTCAGTTCAAGCACACAGCGGCGCGATGACTGCCAACAACCCCTCGGGATCGTCGGTGTGCACCCAATGGCCGGCAGAGGGCAGCACCACGTCGGTGACGACGCCGGCGTCGACGGCGGCCTGCAAGCGCGCCTGCTCGTCGGGTTTCCAGCGGTCGCTCTTGCCGCCGCGCACCATGTGGATGGCGGGCTTGTCGTGGTGGGCCAACAACGCCGGCCACAGATCGAGGGCGCCGAAGTCGACCAGCATCCGTCGGGCGGCGTCGAGGTCGAATTTGAAGCGGAAGGCGTGGCCGTCGTCCAGCGGCGTCGGCAGCGCCACCAGGTTCGTCGTCATCCACTGGGCCAGGGGCATCGACATGCCCTTGCCCTGCAGTTGCTCGACGAGGTGCTTGCGGTCCCGCGCGAGCCCGGGCGGCAACGACGAGATCGCCGCCATGACGCGCTCGAGCTCCTCGCCAGCGCCACCATGAAAGGTACGAGTCCCCGGCGGGGAGTCGACGACGACGACGTGCTCGACGCCGGCCAGGATGGGATCACCCGGGTCATCAGTCAGGCCCAGGGCCAGCATCGCCTTGCCGCCCCACGAGTGACCCACGAGGACGCGGGGATGCAGTCCCTGCACGGCGAGGGTGCGGTGGATGTCGGCGGCGGCGCCGCGGACGGTGTCGGTGTCTGGGTCCAGCCGCTCGTCGTGGGATTCGCCGTGGCGGCGCAGATCAAGCAGGACACAACGGACCCGGGGGACCCGCTCGCACAAACGCTTGGCGAAGCTCTTCCAATTGGCCTTGTTGCCGAGGATGCCGTGGGCGAAAACGACGATGTCGTCGCCGCGATCTTCCGCGCCGACGACAACGTCAGTGGCCAACCGGGGGCCGTCAAGCAACATGGGCAGCACCTGACCGGACACAGCGCTACTTCTGCTTCAGGGCCTGCAGCATTTTTTGGGTCTTGGCGTTGCCGACCGGCTTTTTGACGGCCCGGTCGTCAGCGGGAATGTCTGGCAGTTCCTCGGAGCGACCGGTGGCGATGTGGGCATCGACCTCGAGGTCGAGGAGTTGGTCGGCGAGGGCCTCGGTCACGCCGTTGCTGGCGAGGGCTGCAGAAGCCTTCACGCTGACGCCGTGGTGCATACGCACCACCGCCTCCTCCAGCGACGACAGGGTGCGTCCTGTCTTGGGCTCCGTATTCGTGACGCGACGCGTCTCGGTGGCGGTGCCAGCGGCGGTACGGGTGCTCTCTGTCGTCGTCGTCTTGCTGCGGGCCATGGGCCGCCTCCACTCACGCCGGCCATCCGGCACGTCTGAAACCGATGTTCGACCATAGGGGCGGCCGGGGCCGGCGGCAACTTCTTGGTCCAACGACCAGCCAACGTCGCCCCCCCGTTGGCTGCAACGCCGTCGTCAGGGCTTCCGGGCGCGTCTGTTCGCGTCAAGTCGCGTCGACGCCGGCCATGCCCCGACCCAAACACGGCTTGCGTGCACGACGCAGCGAGGGCGTACAGTGCTCTGTGGTCACTTCTTCTCCTGTCTCTCGTGAGCCGTCGGTCTGGGTCTGGGCCTTTGGCTACTTCGCCGCCTACGCCCCGTATTCGGCGCTGACCAAGGCTCTGACCAGCGGCCTGATCACGGGGGTACCCGCGCTGTCGGGGACCGCACTGCTGCCCATCTCGGTGATCGCCTCAGCCATCGGCATGTACATCATGCTGACGTCACTTGGCTGGTGGCGCCACGCGACCCGCCACGTGGTGCTCGGTCGCTCCATCCCCGGGCCCCAGCCCGTGACGTTGCTGTCAGGGGCGTGCACCAGCGCCATCGTGGTCACGACCACCCTCGCCTACACCTTCGACGGCATCAGCATTGTCTTTGCGATGCTGCTGATGCGCGGCGGCGTCCTGGTGTTGGCCCCGCTGGTCGACGTGCTGGCCAAGCGGCGGGTGCGCTGGTTTTCGTGGATCGCGCTCGGGCTGTCGGTGACGTCGCTGGTGGCGGCCTTCGCCGGCGATGGCGGCCTCGCCATCACCGTCGTCGCCGCCGTCGACATTGGCGTCTACCTGCTGAGCTATTTCCTGAAATTGCGGCTGATGAGCAAGGCGGCGAAGTCCACCGACATCGACACCAACCGCCGCTATTTCGTCGAGGAACAGATGGTGGCGACCCCGCTGGCCGTCATCGCCCTCGCTGTGGTGGCCCTGGTTGGCAACCAGGACCTGCGCAGCGGTTTCGTCGACGTCTGGACCAGCCCGGCCCTGCCCTGGGTGCTTTTCATCGGCATCTGCTCGCAGGGAACCGGGGTCTTTGGCGCCCTCGTGCTGCTGTCGCCGCAGGAAAACACCTATTGCGTCCCCGTCAACCGCGCCTCCAGCGTGTTGGCGGGGGTGTTGGCCACGGTGGGATTGGCGCTGGTGCTGGGTCAACGCTGGCCCGCCCGAAGCGAATGGGTGGGGGCGGGGCTCATCCTGCTGGCCATCGTCGCGCTGAGCGTGCCGCCCCTGGTCGAAAAAGCCCGCGCCCGACCCCTCAGCGCCCCCTGACAGGCCGACGACGCCTGAATCCGAGCATGACGGCACCGTCGATGGATGACGTCGGCCACGACGTACGTTATGGCTCACCCATGAGCCGCCATGGTCAGGACATTCGCTTTTCTTCTCCCGCTGTCGAGCGAGCCCGCGCCCGCGCCGAGGAGCGGGAACGCGCCCGCCACCAGGGCGACACCGGCCGCGTCCAGGGCGACCGCGTCGACCTCGCCGTCCTCGTCGACGACCTCAACAGCGGCTCCGTCCACGTCAAAGAGGACCTGCCGGCGGCCTGGGTCAGCCAGCTCGTCGACGACAAGGCCGACATCAAATGGTCGGGCAACGAAGCCGGCCGCGTCGACGTCACGCTGCAAAACGAAGCCACCACCATGGTGCGCATGAAGGGGGAGGCCCGCTTCTCGCTGCTGCATCCCTGCGTCCGCTGTGGCCAGGTCGACGTGCCCTTCGAGGTTCCGTTGGCGGTGGACCTCCGCCTGGTGGAGCGCGCCGAAGACAACGACATCGAGGCCGACTTCGAGGAGTTCAGCGACGGCGACGATCACGCCGGCCTTCCGCTGGGCAACGCCGCCGACCTCGAAGACATCAACATCGCCAGCTACGTCGGCAGCACCATCGCCGTCGATCACATCCTGCGTGAACAGCTGTTCCTCGAACTGCCGCCCCACCCCAATTGCGAGTCGGTCGGCGCCTGCTTGAAGGGCCCCTGTGGGCTCGTCGAGCGGGAGCAGGCCCTGCAGGCCGAACGCGAACGCTTCATCGACCCGCGCTGGGCCGGTCTCCTCGCGATCAAGGATCAACTCCCGGTCAGCAGCGACGTGGCGGGTCCCCAGGCGCCAGCCATCAAGAAGGGTCGCCGCGAGCCGATGTCGATGCCGACGGCGACGGCGACGGCGAAGTCGACGGCGAAGTCGACGGCGACGCCCGTTGAGAAGGCGGTCACGGCAGCACAGGTGACGACCACGCCCACCACGACGTCGGCGGTGCCAGCCCCCGCGCCGGCGAAGAAGGCGACGACCAAGAAGGCGCCAACCAAGAAGGCGCCAACCAAGAAGGCGCCAACCAAGAAGGCGCCAACCACGAAGGCGACGACC
>CAJBHN010000361.1 GCA_903952805.1 uncultured Myxococcales bacterium
CGGCGACCCTCCACGCTGCTGCTACGGTTGGGATGGCGAAATTGAGAGCACCGACCCAGACGACCAGTTCGTCAACCAGCCGCTCATGTTTGTCGCAGGTCGCAACCAATGGGCCCTGCGCATCGCCACCAACGAAGTAAACGCCTCGGACTGCAGCTACGGGCTGGAGCCGGACACGGTGAGCCATTTTTCCAACTGGACGACCGGCAGCCCCGCCAGCAACGCTCCTGTCCCCGCCACGTCATTTGTGGCGACGTTTGGTGCCGGCGGCGACAACACCGCGACCCCCGTGCGTCCGCGCACCCTTTTTGTCGAGACAGATCCAGAGACCGACCCCCCCAGCACCCGCCTGCCCCGGCTCGTCGAATGGTTTGACGAAAACGCCAACGCCACCGTCGACGACGATGAGGTGCGCCTGGTGTTTCCAGGCGTCATGAACTTCCAGTTGGCGCTGGGCTTCGACAGCAACCCCGACAATGGTCGCGTCGTCGACAGCCGCACCAGCACCGACGAGTTCGTCGGCAACGTCGCCAACGACGGCGCTGCCGGCCTCTCGGCCGTGGGGCTGCGCATGGCCCAGGTCGGCGTCATCACCGGCGTCCGCGCCGTCGAACCCGGCGCCCGGACCCTGCAGGTGCTCAACGGGCCGAGCGTCACCGACTCGAAACTCATCTTGCGACGAGCGCTGGGCAAGGCCCTGCTGCGCAACGTCGCGGTCTTTTATTGATCGTCTTGAGCGCTTGACGTCGCCACTTCACCGAGCAGGAGGCCACATGCGGGCCCGCGGCTATTCACTCCCCTTCGTCATCATGATTCTGCTGCTGCTCAGCGTCACGCTGGCGTCGCTGCTGTTCGTTCTCAACGCCGGCACCCGCTCGACGGAGAGCATGGTGGGACGACGAAAGCTTTTTTACGCCTGCGACGGCCTGAGTCGCATCACGGCGGTGTCGGCGCAGAACTACTTCGCCACCACGGCGAATCCAACGTCGACGGCGCTGCGCGACTTCATCTGCGCCGAAGGTGGCACGTGCACGGACTGCACCGACGAGGGGTGCAAGGGCGGGTTGCCCAGTTTTACGACGCAGACGCCGGGATTCACGGTCAACGCCTTCAACATCGCCAGCCTGGGCAATCGAGAAATCGCGCCACTCGACAGTGGCCCCTTCGAAGGCATGCTCGCCATGCAAGACCGTGTGGACCTGCGGGTGGGCGCCCAGAAGGACGGCACCGGCTGGAAATGCGACGTCACCCAGGAACTGAGCTTGGGCAAGATCGCCATGTTTCAGTTCTTCATCTTCTCGGACCAGGAATACACAGACTGGACGCCAGCCCCCAAGATGGCCGGCACGGGCCGCGTGCACGCCAACGGCGACGTCTGCCTCCGCAGCAACAATGGGCCGCTGTACTTGGAGCGCGTCACGGCGAGCGGGAACATCCTGCCGGGTGTGGGGTGTCGCGGAGGCACACCAGGGATACCGAGCGGCGGTGCACCCTCTCGTGTCGCCATCGTGCCGAAACCAAACTTTGACACCAACACGGGCAATACCGATCCGATCGAGCCACTGGGCACCGCCGAACAAGCGGCCGCGGCGGGCAGCAACCATTTCCGCAAGTTCGACACGCGGAACAATGCGACGTGGAAAACCGACGCGGACACGCTGTATGCCAAGCACCTCCAAGACGCTGCCCACGACGTCCCCGAACTGAAGCTGCCGGTCTTCAGCACGGCACCGCTGCAGTCCGGGCGGAACGCGGACGTGAACACCGCCTCGGCGGTTGAGCCAAACGTCGGCAACTCACGGCTGCTCGTCGATCCGCTCCGCCAAGGGCTGAGCGCAGACGCACCTGACGTTCGGGTGCAGAAGTTCGCCTTCAAGGCCGACATCAGAATCATCAATGGCGTTTGGTATAAACGGGACCTAAGCGCGCCAGCGAGTATTGGCATTCCAATCTGGTCCGATCACAAAGGCAGCGTCTCGAGCACCGCGACGACTGACACCAACAACATCGTGTCCAGCGGCGTTGCCTACGGCCAAGAGAACCTTCGGACGCTGCATGGGTGGTCGAGCACGCCGCTTCGGTACTCCTACTACGGCTTCAACGCCGATGGCACCCTCGCGCGCACGGGGAGCGTCGCCTTCTCCTCTGTCGTTTCCTACGGCACGTTGTTCCGGGATTCGAGCGCTGGCGATCCCATCTGGGGCCCAGGCGTGCGGTGCAACACCGGCACGGTCGTCAGCGCTCTGAGCAACGCAACCTGCGGGGGAGTATCAGGCACGGACTTCCTGCAAGAGCGTCTCCTTCGCGGCACGCGTTCCGGTTTTCGGGACGGCCATGCCCAGAAGCGCTTCGCACCCACCACGCCCTTCACGGAC
>CAJBHN010000362.1 GCA_903952805.1 uncultured Myxococcales bacterium
ACGTTGGCGTGGTGGACGTCGTCGGCGGTGGCGCCGTCATCGGCAGTGGCCGTGGCAGCGGTGCAGCCTATCGAAACGACAGCACCATCGACTTCGACAGCGTCGACATCGCCGGCGACCTGGCGGCACCCGACGGCGCAGCCATGGCGCCCCGCTCCAAGCGGGCGGGGCGTCCGTCGGCGGCGCCGCCGTCGATGGCGCCGTCGCCGTCGATGCAGGCTTCGGAGTCGATGGATGAATCCTCCGAAAGCGAGTCGATGCCGACGACGACGTCGCTGTCGTCGATGTCGCGCGCCAATGCCTCGTCGATGGCGACGCGACCGTTGCGCCTGGCCAGCGCCGTCGGTTGGCGCCGTCCGACGTTCGCCGATCCAATGTTGCCCGCGGTGACCGCCGGCGGCCTCGACGTCGTCTACGATGCGCCGCTGCCGGCGACGGTGCCAAGCAATGCCTCGGGCCTGCGGGTCCCGCTGGCATCGCGCCGCTACGATGTCGCGACGTTTTACGAAGCCACGCCGTCGCTCTCGCCGGTGGCGTACCTGAAGGCCACCGTGAAAAACGGTTCGCGCCTGCCAATCCTCGCCGGCCCCGCCAACGTCTTTGTCGGCGGCGCCTTCGTCGGCGACGCCAGCCTGATGACCACCGGGCCCGGAGGGACGCTGGAATTGCCGCTGGGCGCCGACGAGGACATCCGCCTGACCCGCACCGTGATGCCATCGACGAAGTCCAAAGGGCTGCTGTTTGGTGAAGAAGACGTCACCGACTACGTCGTCAAGATCGAGGTCGGCAACTACAAGAAGCGCCCCATCACCCTGCGCATCATCGACCAATTGCCAAAGACCAACGCCGAGAAGCTCAAGGTCGAACTGCTGAGCGCTGTGCCGCAGGCTCGAGAGAAGCCCGACGGAGACGGCCTGCTCTATTGGCACGCCGATGTTCCCGCCGGCGCCACCCGCACCATCACCTTCACCTACCGCATCACCCGTCCCAAGGGCTGGAGGCTTCACCAATGAAGGCCATCACCACCACCACCACCGGCCTGCTGGCGGTTCTGACTATGCTCGTGTCGTCGTCGTCGACTGCGGCGCCAGCCGCGCCCCGACCCGATCGTGTCGAGCGCGTCGTCGTGTTTTCCGATCGCGCCGAGGTCACGCGCACCGCCGTCGCCCGTTGCGATGGCGGCGTCGCCGCCGTCGTCTTTTCGCCGCTGCCCGACAGCATCGACCCCCGCACCCTGCGCGGCGAGGCCAGCGGCGACGCTGTCCCCGTCGGAGTGGCCACCACCATCGAGCAGCAGACCGAGGCCATCGACGAGCGGGTCCGCACGCTGCGGGCCGAGGTGCAGCAGCTTGACGTCGAGCTGGCCGACCTGGCCCGCGCCCAGGCCGACGACGACGAACGCAGCCGTTCCTTTCACAGTTACGGCCCGTGGTTTCGCACGGCGGTCGCGGAAGACCTCCGCCAGGAAAAGCCCGCCATCGAGCGCTTCGAACAGCTGCTGTCGACGCTGTCGAGCGAGGCGATGACGTCGTCGTCGACCCGCGTGGCCCGCACCACGACCGTCCGCTCGCTGCAGCGTCGTCGCGCTCGCCTGGCCCAGCGCTTGAGCAATCTGTCAGCCAGCGCGTCTGAGGTCGCGGCCGTGTTGTCGGCGACCGTGAGCGTGCGCTGTGGCACGACGACGACGCCGACGGTGCGCTTGTCGTACCTGGTGCCCGCCGCCAACTGGCATCCCGAGTACGACGTGCGCTTCACGGGGCCGACGGGCGCCCGCGTTGGCGCTGGCACCGCCGTGCTGACGGTGGCTGGCGTCATCCGCCAGAGCAGCGGTGAGGATTGGAGCGACGTCGAGGTCTGGCTGTCGACGTCCAAGCCCCGCCTGGGTGGAGAGGCGCCGCTGCCAAGCCCCATCTACGTCGACGGCGCCCCCGAGCACACACAAAAGACCCTGGTCCAGGCCCAGGAGGAGAGGGCCGCCGACCTCAAGGGTGGTGGTGGCGGCGGCGACGGCGTCGCTGGCGCCGAACTCGACGACGGTGGCAAGGCCTTCGTCTTGAAGTTGCCCCGCAGGGTGACTGTGCGCGCCGACGGTCGTCCCTATTGGTTTCCCGTTGACGATCTGACCACGAAGGCCACGTCGGCGTTGGTGGCGGTGCCAGCGTTGTCGCCGTGGGTCTTCCAGGTGGCCACGCTCAACAATCCGGCGGCGTTTCCGCTCGTCGAAGGACTCATGCACGTGTTTCGCGCCGGCACGCTGGTGGGCGATGTGCAGTTGGCCTATCGCGCCCCGGGCGAACCCATGGAGGTCAGCCTCGGTATCGACGAGGAAATCGCCCTGGAGCGCATCGACTTGACCACCGGGCAACGCGAGGCTGGTCTGTTTTCGGGCAGTCAGTCCATCGTGCAGGCCAAGCGCACCATCGTGCGCAACCGCAGCGGCGGCGACGTCGTCGTCGAAGTGCGCGAGCAGATCCCGGTATCCAAGAATGCCGACATCAAGGTCACCATCGACACCGACAAGAGCAGCGCCGGCTACGGTCTCGATCCCGTCCGCGGCCATCTGACGTGGAAGGTGCCCGTGAAGAAGGGCGACAGTGGCCAACGCGACCTCGCCTTCACCATCGCCCTGCCCAAGGAGTGGGCGATCCAATGAGGGTCGTCGTCGTCGTCGTCGTTGCTGCCGCCGTCACCGGCGTCGAAATACGACCGTGAGGTTGTTGGACGGCATCTCGACGACCTCGTCGAGGGCAAAGCCGACTTCGTTGGCCTCCACCATCACCTCCTCGAGGTGGCGCAGGCCAAAGCGTGGATCCCGGCTCCGCAACTGGTGATCGAAGGCCTCGTTGCTGGCGGTGGTGACGACGTTGGCACGGCGCCAGGGGCCGTAGAGCACCAGTGGCGTACCGCCTTTCAGCAGCATGCCAGCGCCGGCCAGCAGGCCCCGGGTCGCCTCCCAGGGCGCGATGTGAATCATGTTGACGGCGAGGACGGCGTCGACGGTCGCGCCGGCGGCCATGACGTCGTCGGGCCAGCCAGCCACGCTGACGTCGAGGTCGAGCGCTGCGCGGATGCGGTGGGCGCCGACGTCAGCGCGCCAGGCGTCGACGCTGGCACGGGCGGCGGGGTCGGGATCGCTGGGCTGGATGGTCAAGCCCGGCAGCTCGCTGGTGAAGAAGAGGGCGTGCTCGCCGCTGCCCGAGGCAATCTC
>CAJBHN010000363.1 GCA_903952805.1 uncultured Myxococcales bacterium
ACGAGGGCAGGACGCGGACGTGATGTAGCTTCTGCTACGCCAACGAACCTTGGCGACTCCCCCGGTGGCCGTATCTGGCTCGCTCCCCCAGGCAAACGCCGCAGAACCTGAGCTGCGATTTCGACGGAACGAACCGGGTCCCTTTGGCGTTCCAGCCAATCAAGGCCAAATGCCGCCAGCTGCATTGGTCTGTCAAAGGCAACCACACCGTCGCCAGCGCGCGCCCGCGCGTTCCGAAGGAGCTCGGTGCTCAGTGCCAGGTTACCCAGATTCGACGTCTGAAGCTTGGTTACCACTGCAACTGTCAACGGCGCCGTCCTGCGAGTTCAACGTAAAGCTCGTCATGGGCAGCAGCCACAGCCCCGATGCCATAATTTGACGATGCCGCAAATGCTCGTTCAGCCAAGCTGCTGGCCAGAGCGGAATCAGAGACGAGGTGGCGCAACGCTCGCGCCCATGCATTTGCATCGCCGTCGACGAAGATCGCACCATCGCCGCTGCCAAGAGTCTCGCGATGCACGGGAATGTCGCTCGCTATGATTGGCTTCTGTGAGGCCATTGCCTCCACGAGCGCTCCTGGAAAACCCTCATACGCCGATGGAAAAGCGAAAACGTCAGCGGCGCAGAGGATCTCTGGAACATCAGTCCGTGTACCGAGAAAGTGGACACGGTCGATGACGCCCAATCGCCTTGCCTGAGCCATGAGTAACGAGCGATCAGGACCATCACCAACCAGCACCAGGTCGACATTGGCAGGCACATCGCCTTTGCTCAAAGCGTCGATAAGGAGCGCCTGATTCTTTCGCGAGATGAGCCTCGCGACATTCACTATGAAGAAGCGAGAATCTGACCAGCCAAGTTCCGACCTCAGCCGAGCACGTTCAGAAGGGCTTGAAGCACGGAAGCGCACAAGGTCTCGACCTCTATGTATGACACGAACGGTGCGACGATCAATGCCCAGGGCCGTCGCGTTGCTGTCCGCCACGGTCCCGGAATTTGATGTGAAGACATCAACCCGTGGGGCTGTTGCCCGGTCAAGCAGCAGCACCCTCGCGAGTGAAACGGCGGGTAGCAGTGAACTTGCACGCCACCGCACCAGCCCATAGGAATCATTCACAAAGGTGTTAACGAGCGGAATCCGAGCAAAGCGAAGGGCGTTTCGAGCAACCACATCTGCACGAAAAAGATGCGAATGAATGACGTCGGGCAGTGTCCGGGCAATATACCTCTCGAGCGCGGCGGTTGCGCGCCCCAGCGATCTCGTTGGCATCCCGAGATTGACAACGACCACACCCGCGCCGCGAAGCTCTGCACCGAGCGGCTCGTCGCCGAAGAGAGTAACAACCGCCGCCTCAGTCAGAGAAAGGCGACGCACGATCTCCACCATGCTTCGTTCAGTGCCACCGACGGCAAGCGTGTCGATGACGTGAAGAACGCGCGGGCGCTTGTCACCAAGCCTACGCAATGCTGTCCCCTTCTTGCGTGTCGGCAAGAGGACCGGCAATCCGCAGCACTGTCATCACGGATTCAGAGTGGTGATAGTAGCGATTCCAGTTCGTGAGGTCCCGCAACAGGGCACCGTTTCCAGGAACAATCGCCACAACGTCCTTTCGTGCGAAGCCGAGAAGTCGTGCGGAAAAGAGCGCCGTGGACGATGCCCCAACCACTCGCCGTGGCGCCAACACACCTGTGAGCAATGCTGTCTCGAATGGAAGCCCTGGAATGGCCTCTCCCAATACACCTGTGACGCCGAGAGCTTTTTCGATATTGACCCGCTTCTCACGGGGATGCGCCAGATAGACCAAGGGTCCCAATGCCGTCACGCTTCGCTCAATGCAGCTGAGATATCCATCGATCGAAAGGTGGCCAGTCTCGACGAGCGGTGAACCGATGAATATCGTTTCGGCATCGGTCTTTGCCGTTACGACTGGGACCGACGCTCGCAGTCCGTCCAAACTGAGTGCGGCCACCCGATCATGTGGACCGAACTCCAAGAACGGAAATAGAGTTCGGACGCACAAACCATCGCCGAAGCGGCGTTGAATTCCGGCACGGCGCTCATCGGCAACAGCAAACATCGCGA
>CAJBHN010000364.1 GCA_903952805.1 uncultured Myxococcales bacterium
CCGCGGCAAGATCGGCGTCGACGTCAACAACGATGGCCGTCTCGACCAGGGCCGCTTGGCGACGGGCTTTTACGAGTTCACGACCGGCTACAGCAACAAGCTCGGACGGACCCTGAATCCGGTGAGGGACTACCAGGTCGAGCGCGACGTCAACCAGGACGGCGTCTTTGGCAACGACGGCGGTCGTATGTCGGGCGGTGGTCAGACCATGCTGTTTCACGCTGGCGGCTCGAGCATCACGGGCAGCGCCGGTTGTCAGACCATGTCCCCCGAGGAGTACGGCCGCTTCTGGCGCGACGTCAACAGCGGCGGCACCAACGGCAGCATCGGCTACACGCTGATCGAAGTGGGCTGAGCTTCTGCCCCGGCTCTGAAAAAACTGCGGGTGACGTCGTCACCCGCTGTTTTTGTGCTGCGACGACGCGGCGGCGATGGGGCGTCAGCCAAAGATCTCGTCGAAGAAGGCCTTCATGGCGATGAAGGCGCGCTTGCTGACCGTGTCGTTGTAGGCGGCGCCCTTCTTCGGGTCGTTGCCGGCGGCGGGGACGGTGAAGGCGTGAACCGCGCCAGCGTACGACGTCATGGTCCAGTCGATCTTGGCGTCGTTGAGGTCTTTGGTGAAAGCCTCGATGTCCTGGTGGGGCACAAATGGATCGGCGGCGCCGTGCAGCACCAGCACCTTGCCCTTGATGTTCTTGCTCTCGCCCGCAACGGGGGCGTCGAGGCCGCCGTGGAAGCTGACGACGCCTGTGAGGGGCGCGCCGCTTTTGGCCAACTCGATGGCCGCGGTGCCGCCAAAGCAGAAGCCGATCGCGGCCAGCTTGCTCGTGTCGACGTCGGCGCGGGTGCTGACGGCGTCGAGGGCGGCCCGGGCCCGCGTCCGCATCAGCGCGCGATTGCCCTTGAGCTTGCCCGCCAATGTGCCGGCGGCCTGTTGGTCGGCTGGCCGAACGCCCTGGCCGTAGAGGTCGGCGGCGAAGGCGACATAGCCCATGCGCGCCAGCTCCAGGGCCCGCTGCTCGGTGTGGTCCGTGATGCCCATCCAGTCATGGATGACGACGACGGCGGGGCGTTTGCCTTTGGCCGCATCGTCATACGCCACCAGGCCCTCGAGCGTGGCGCCCGCAGCGTCGGTGTAGGTGACTTTGTCCACCTTGATGACAGCAGACATGGCAACAGCGATGGCGAGGACGGCGTCGACCACGGGAACCTCCAACAATCCCGCCCTGTTTTCATGACGCGCCCGGGAAGTCATGGCCTTGGCCTTCGGGGCGCCTGGATTTCCCCGGCAGCAGAAGTTCCCGCCCAGTGCCTGTATGATGAGCCCATGGCTCGCCGTTTCGACGCCCCGTCTTCATCTGCCAGCCCCCTGTCGGCGGCATCGTTGGCGTCGTTGTCGTCGTCGTCGGCGGCCGAGACCGTGCTCGTCCGCGTCGACAACGTCGTGGAGGCCGAACTCTTGCGCGGTCGTTTGGAGTCGGCCGGCATTGCCGCTCGCCTGATCGATACCCACACCGCCGGCCTCGGCGGCCACCTCTCGGAGGTCATTGGCGGCATCCGGGTCATCGTCGCCACCGACGACCTCGACATGGCTCGCGCCATGGTTGACGCTCCCGGCGCTGATGACGCCATGGTCGACAGCGGTGATAATGGTCTCGTCGGCGACGACGTCGGCGCGGTCGCGACGCGCGCCGATGTCGCCGCCCGGGGGGCCGTGTGGTCGGCGTTGTTGAGCGTGGTGGTGCCCATCGGCGCCCACGTTGGCTCGTTGATCATGCTGTGGCGGGCCATCGATGTCGACGAGCCCCTGAGCCAGCGCGGCCGGACATTCCTCAAGGCCGCCATCGCGGTCGACGTCGTCACGCTGGTCGGCTGGCGTCTGCTGCTGTCATGAACGCGTGGTCCCTGCCGACATCCCATCAGGGCCTCGACGCGGTCGTCGACGAAGCTCGTCGTCGACAAGACGCCCTGGTCGAGCAGGTGGGGGCCCTCGCCAGCGACAGCCGTGGTCTCAAGCGCCGGCTGCAGGACCTGACCCAGTCGTCGCCGTCGCCGTCGCCGTCGCCGCCGTCGTCGGGCTCGGGCTTGTGGTCAACGCTGTCCCGGCGGCTCAAGCGCCGTCGTGCCCATGGCAGTGCGACCGCGCCCCGCAAGCACTTCGGCGAGCAGGCGCTGCAGCAGCGCGTTGACGACGCCATCGCAGAGACCAAGCGAGCCTCGTGGTTGGCGGACCGCTTCGCGGCCCTGCGTCACGATCTCGATCTCGAACTGGCCACCCTCGCCGCCCATGCCCAGGCTGCCGAGCTTGCGCTCCAGGGGCTGCAGAGCCGCATCGTCGCCGCCCGCCTGACGCTCGACGACGACGGTCTGGCGGCCCATCCGTCAGACGCGATGCTCCGTGAGCGCGTCACCGCCGAGCGACACCAGGCCCTGTTGGAGCAGCTCGTCGAGAGACTGGGCGTGTTGGCGGTGGCCGCGCGCGGGGTCATCGACATCGTCGACACCCTCCACACCGACGTCGCCGCCTTCGCCGCCTCCGCCTCCCGCCATACCGATGCCCTGTCGGCGAGGGCGAGGGCCATCGGCGTCGCCGAAGACGCCCACGCCGTGTTGCGTGAACTCGAGGGAGCCTTGACCCGGCTCGGAGGCACCCTCGACGAGGCGGATGCCTTTGCCTCCGCCGTCCACGAGCGCATGCGCCAAAGCTCGTCCACCGACCCGGGCTTTGCCCTGAGCCTGGAGACCCTGGTGCAGGCGGCATTGGCGCGGCGGGCCGCGGTCGACGCCCGCGAGCGGGCCGGCCGTGGTTGACCTCGTCGTCGACGACAGCTGGCTTGCGGTGGCGGCCACCTTGTGCAGCGCCGCCCGGGGAAATGACCGCTTCGTCACGGTGCGACCGCTGGGGCGCCTGCTGTCGGCGTGGTCAACAGCGCGGGCCCTGTCGCCAACGACGATGACGGCGCCCACCCTCGACGTCCATACGGGGCTGCCCCATCGCTCCGTGTGGTCGGACCTGATGGGGGAGCACCGCATCGGTGCTGCCTTGCCGCCGTCATCGATGGCAGCGACACCGGTGGACCTCGAGGGCGACCATGCCCGCGCGCGTCTGCACCGACGAGAGGCCGCCGCCCGCGCGCTGGCCAAGGCCCCGCCGTTGACGCTGGTGGAGGGCCGCGTCGACGTTCGCCGTGTCGATGACGACAGCGTGACGGTGGCTGTCATCCTCGATCGCGTGGTTTCGGGACTGCTGGTGCGCGTGAGCGCAGATGTCGTGTTGCCTCCGGGCAGCGCCGCTCGTGGCAGCAGCGGCATCCGCGTCGACGACGACCGCGCCCACGTCGCCGCCCCCCTGCTGGAGCTGCTGGGCCGCTGCGTGCACCTGCCGGCGCCAGCCATCGCTGTGCAGTTGGCCGCCCTCGGCGACGTGCGCCTGCTGCGCCTGAGCCGTGGCGTCGTGGGGCCCATGAGCGTGAACGGGCAGGGGAGCGCCCTGGCGGGCTACAGCGTCGACAACGGCGCCGTGTTGGCGCTGTCGATGGAGGAGTTGGCCGAGGCCGGGGGCGCCGAGGGCGGCGACCACGACAACGACGTCTTCGCCACCGACGACCTGCGGCAGTTGCAGAAGGCCATGCCATCGGCCCTCGCCCATCTGCGCGTCGTTCGGGATGCCCGGGTGGTGGCGACGGCGACGGCGGCAGCCCTGGTGCGTGACGCGGCTCGACGCCGGGGCCTGCAGACCGTCATCACCGTGGTGTGAGACGTCCTTGATGGCCGTCTGGTCCCGATGTGGGCTGCATCACAGTCGCCAGAATGGACCGGAGCTCCTCAACGTCCACCTGACGTTCCCCACATCGTGACGCCTGCGGGCGCATCGGAGTGCCGCATGCATCGTCTGGCGTTGGGTGTCTTGCTCGTGTCCTTCGTGCTCGTCTTGCCAGGCTGCCGCCATCAGGGCTCGCAGGGGGCCACCGTCGCTCTCGACCCCGACCAGGACGATGGCCTCGGCGGCACCGGCATCGAATCGGGTGACGTGCGTGCCGCAGCGGACCAGATCGCCCGTGCGCTGCGAAAAGACCTGGGCCCCTCCTCCCGTGTCGCCGTCATGCCCGTCCAAAACCACACCCGCTTTCGCATCGATCCGTCGTTGGTCCACGACCACCTCGTGCACGACCTCAGCCGTCAGAGCCGCGGTCGCTTCGGCGTGGTGCAGGTGCGGAGCAGCCCTCCATCCACGACGGCGCAGGCCATCCTGCGCACCGAGCTGCGTTCTTTGACCAAAGACAACGGCGCGGCCACCTCCGACTACGTCTCGTACTTCTTTGCCCTCGAAGACCCCACCGACGGCACCGTGCTGTGGACCGGCATGTATGAAACCAAACGCCTGTCGTCCGTCGACGTCGTCTACCGCTGATCGTCTGACCGTTTGCCGTCTGGCCGTCTGGCCGTC
>CAJBHN010000365.1 GCA_903952805.1 uncultured Myxococcales bacterium
CGTCGTCGCCGTCGTCGCCGTCGTCGCTGGCCCGCCGTCGTCGTCCCGCCTGGGTATTGCCCGTGCTGGTGGCGGGCATCAGTTGTGCGCTGACAGCGGCGTTGTTGGTGGTGCCACGCCTGCGGGGGCCGGCCGTCAGCGGCCCGCCGCTGGTGCTCGCCTGGCCACCGACGGTGTCACCGCTGGCCCTGCAAGACGAGTTGCAGGTGCTGGACCGCTTGCTGGAGGAACAGACCGGTCGCCCCGTCGAGATTCGTCTGCAGCCCACCTACGACGCCGTCGTCGACGCCCTCAAAAACGGCAGCGCTGGCTTTGGTGTCCTGCCACCATTCTTGTTTGTCTCGGCCCGTCGCGACATGCCTGGCATCGTGCCGCTGGCCACCAAGATGGTCGACGGCTCCACCGGCAGCGACGGCGTCATCTTCGTCCGCGAAGACAGCGACGTCCGCGAACTGGCCGACCTCAAGGGCAAGACGTTTTGCTACCCCGACAAGAAGTCGACCACCGGCTACATCCTGGCGCGCGCCAAGATGCGCGAGGTCGGCCTTGACCCCGACGTCGACGTCACACCCCACTTCTCGGGCAACCACACCCAGGTGCTGCAGGACATGACCGCGGGTGCCTGCGAGGCCGGCGCCACCTACTCGGGCGGCTACCTTGCCGCCGACCGCGCCGGCATTCCGGTGGGTCGCATGCGGCAGCTGGTCATCACCGGCCGCTCGCCGCAGGACATGGTGGTGGCCGCGCCCACGACGTCAGCGGTGGATCGCGCCGCCCTCGGCAACGCGCTGCTCGCCCTCGACCCCAAAAAGAGCCTGGGCCAAGACACCATCGGCACTCTCGAGCGTGTGTCGGGCTTCTCGGTGCCCCGGCTCAGCGACTACGACGCCCTGGTGAAGCTGCTGCCCTGACGTCGTCGTCGTCGTCGTCGTCGTCGTCGCTGGCCCTGCGCCACGCAGCACACACAAATACGGCGCCCCGGGGGCGCCGTGCTTGTGTGCGGGTCAGAAGCCGTCAGGCCCAGACGGGACCGACGCTCACGCCTTGGCGGCCTTGAGGGCTTCGGTCAGTTCGGGGCAGACCTTGAAGAGGTCGGCGACAAGGCCGTAGTCCGCCACCTGGAAGATGGGGGCTTCGGGCTCCTTGTTGATGGCCACGATGCACTTGCTGCCCTTCATGCCAGCGACGTGCTGGATGGCGCCAGAGATGCCGATGGCGATGTAGAGCTCGGGGGCCACGACCTTGCCGGTCTGACCGACCTGCCAGTCATTGGGCACCCAGCCGGCGTCGCACACGGCGCGCGACGCACCGATGGCGGCGGACAGCACGTCGGCCATGGGCTCGACGATGGTCTTGAAGCCCTCGGGGCCCTTCAAGCCACGGCCGCCAGCGACGATGACGCGGGCGTCGGACAAGGCCGGGCGGTCCGAGACGACGGCGTCAAACGACACGAACGACATCTTGCTGGCGCCGGGGTCGGCGGCAAAGGCCGCGATGGTGCCGGCGGCGCCCGCGGCGGGGGCCGCGAACTCCGTGGGACGCACGGTGATGACCTTCGTGGCCGAGCTCACAGCGACGGTGCCGGTGATGTTGCCGGCCCACATCGGGCGCTTGAAGGTGCTGTCGTTGACGACGGCGCTGATGTCCGACGCCATGCCGGCGTCGAGGCGGATGGCCACGCGGGGCATCAGGTCCTTGCCGGCGCCCGTCGCCGCAGCCCACACGTGGGTCGCGCCGATGGCGGTGGCGGCGTCGGCGATGACCTTGGCCCAGGGCTGGGCCGCGCGGTCCTTGACGCCGGGGTGCTCGGCGGTGTGCACGGTGGCGGCGAAGGGAGCGAGCTCGGCGGCGACGTCGCCAATGCCCTGGCCCAGCACGATGGCGTGGATGGTGCCGCCGACCTTCTGGGCGGCGCTGACGGCGGCCAGGGTGGCCTTGACGAGTTTGCCGCCGGTGTGCTCGGCGACGATGAGATGGGTAGCCATGAATTCAGTCCTGCAACAAGAGGATGGAAGCGTTCAGAGGAGCAAAAGGCGCAGCTGACGACGTCGTCAGATGGCCTTGGCCTCGGTCTTGAGCTTGTGCACGAGGGTGGCGACGTCGGGCACCTTCTGGCCGGCCTGCTTGGCGGCGGGCTCTTCGTAGCCGACGACCTTGACCTTCAAGGTGGTGTTGAGGCCGAGGGACGACAGCTCGACCTCGTCGAGGGGCTTCTTCTTGGCCTTCATGATGCCGGGCAGCGAGGCGTAGCGGGGCTCGTTCAAGCGCAGGTCGGCGGTGATGACGCAGGGCAGGCTGCACTTGACCGTCTCGAGGCCGCCGTCGGCTTCGCGCACGATGGTGGCGTTGCCGCCATCGATGGTGATGGTGTTGGCAAACGTGCCCTGGCCCCAGCCGAGCAGCTCGGCGAGCATCTGGGCGGCCTGGTTGTTGTCGTCGTCGATGGCCTGCTTGCCCATCAGCACCACGTCGGGCGCTTCCTTCTCGACGATCTTCTGCAAGATCTTGGCGACGCCATTGGCGTCGAGCTCGCCGTCGTTCTTGACGAGGATGGCGCGGTCGGCGCCCATGGCGAGGGCGGAGCGGAGCTGGGCGACGCTGTCGCTGCTGCCGATGGAGAGCACGACGACCTCGCCGCCATGCTTCTCTTTTTGGCGCAGGGCCTCTTCAACGGCGATCTCGTCGAAGGGGTTCATGATCATGTTGACGCCGTCAGTCACGATCCCGCTCTTGTCGGCCTTGAGCTTGATCTTGGCTTCGTAGTCCGTCACGCGCTTGACGGTCACCAGGAACTTCATCGCCGCACTCCTTCAACAAGGTTTGATCTTCATCAGCCGACGGCGTCGTCGCCCATCGGCCAAGGGCCCGCGCCGTCGGAATGACGACGTCGGCCTCTGTGTTGACAAAAATGTCAATCAAAAGCCGTGACGCCGGGTTAGCCGCTCCGCGTCAAGGTCGCAAGCCGGGGAAGCGACGATCCGCCACAGCCCGCGCTGCCGCGACCCCAATCGCCTTGCCGTAACGCACCACGCCGGGAGCAGAGGCTCCCGGCGTGGACGACATCGCCAGTGCTTGCTGGATCAGGGCAGGGTGACCGACAGGTCGTAGGTGTTTTCGCCGGCCGAGAAGCCGAACACCTCGACAAAGTACGTCCCCGCCTTGGGGGCCGTGCCGACGAAGCGCTCGCTGCCGGTGACACCGCTGCAGCTCGAGCACGACAACAGGTCGACCTGGGTGTCGGCGTCATCGGGGGTGTTGCTGCCGTCGGGGCCAAAGACCCGGATGTCGATGTCGCGGCCAAAGGCGTGGGTGTAGCTGGCGTCGACCTGGAAGGCCTGTCCCAGCGTCAACGACACGGAGTAAAAGTCCGCATTGCTCGGGCAGATGCGCATGGCCGCCAACGACTCCGGCGGCGACAGCGGCGTTGGCACGATGAGCGTCAAATCGGTGGTGACCGGGTCGGTGATGGCGTCGTTTTTGTGGGTGCGGACGTCGGCGTCGTCGGTGGAGGTCCAGGTGTCGAAGCGGTCGTCGACGCAGGAGGCGTTTTGCGGCTCCGACAGTTCGATGCCCACCGAATAGGGCAGGCCCGCCGCCGGCTGGGTGCCAAACTCGGCCACGCGGATGATGAAACGGGTCGCGGCGTTGACCTGGCCCTGGACGACGTCGAGGGTGCCCGACAGGCTGACCCCCTTGGCGATGGTGCGGTACAGGCCGCTGGTGCCCCGTTGCTCCAAAACCTCGATGTCGAGATCGGCGCTCACGTCGTGGCTCAGGGCCACTCGCAGCGTTCGATTGGCGGGCACATCGACGGCAAAGAAGTCGACGTTGAGCGAGCCCTCGCACATCACCAGTTGCGAGAGGGCATAGGAACCATCGGCCAGCACGCTGCCGTCGAGGCCGAAGGCGGCGTCGGCCGTGTTGTTGCCTTCAGCGCCGTCGTCGACACAACGCGCCGGCGTCGGCGTGATGCTCGGCGTCAGCGTGTAGCTGGTGGCGTTGGCGCCCGCCCCCGTCACGCGCAGGCCGTAGCGGCCCGCTGGCAACGACGAGGCCTGCAAACGCCGGTTTTGGCCGTTGGCTTCGTCTCCCTGCAGCACGGCGCCGGTCGACGACACCAGCGACATGGTCAGTCCGGCGCCGATCAGGTTGGCGTCGAGGACGTCGCCGGTCTCCAGCTGGATGGCATAGAAGTCATCGTTGGTCGGGCAGCGCACGGCGGCGATGGCGGCGGTGGCCACCGGCGTGGCCCGCGTCATGGTGTTGTTGGGCTCGAAGGCGTCTTCGCTGCACGACACCGTCGAGATGGCAACGGTGTAGGTGTTGGCGTCGCCGAGGAAGCCAAAGACCTCGACGGTGTAGCTGCCGGCGGCGAGGTCTCTGATGATCAGTTCCTCATCGCTGATGCCCGACGAGCTCGTGATGAGGCCGCCGGCATTGTCACGCAGGTCGACGTCGAGGTCGCCAACGGCGTCGATGAAGCGCACCGAGATGCTGACGCTGCTGGCGCTGCCGACCGTGAAGCGAAAGAAGTCGGTGTCGTCGGCGCAGATGCGGCCGGCGGCCACGCTGCCGTCAGCGGCGACCAGACGGGGGCTGCCGACGCTGTCGGGCTCCAGGCCCCCCTCGGTGCAGGGGTCGGCGCCGGGTTCGGGGGTCAACGTCACCTGCAGGGTGTAGCTGGCCTCGGTGGTGCCAAGGGCGCCACGGACCTCGACGCGGTAGCTGCCGGCGTCGACGTCGGTGATGGTGAAGGTGCTGGTGCCTTCGCCCATGACGGCGCCCGAGGCATCAAAGACGCGGGCGCGCACATTGCTGCCGGTCAGGGCCACCACGACGTCGTCGAGGGCGGCGGCATTGAAGCGCCACTGATCGATATCGGCCGCGCAGATCTGGCCCGGCAGCAACGTTGCCGACGCCACCGCCGGCGCCTGGTCGGCGAGGTCGTTGGGCTCGGGGTCGGTCTGCACGCATGGCGGAGGCGCCGAACTCACGGTGGCTCGCAGCGAGTAGTCGACGTCGCCACCGGTGGCCCGCACGCGCACAAAGACGTCGCCGCCCACGGCATTATCGATGGTCGCCGGCGCCGTCGCCGTGCCCGACGCCAGCACGGTGCCGCCAGCGTTTTCCAGCGAGATGGTGGCCACGCCGCTGCCGGTCCCCGGCACCAGGCTGACGCTGACGTCGTCGCCGGCCGTCGTGGTGATGCGCCACAAGTCGACGTCGCTGCCGCAGATGGTGCCACTGCGGGCCTGGCCATTGGTGGCCAGCGCGAGGGCGGCGCCCGTGGCGTTGTTGGGCTCAGCGTCGATCTCGGTGCAGACCGCGGGCGGCACCACCGTGAGACGCAGCAAGTAGGAGGCCTCGACGGCGTCGTCGGCGCCTTCGACGCGCAAGCGGAACGTGCCGGCCGGCGCCGACGGCGTGGTCACCGAGGTGGCGCCGGTGGACAGCACGGTGCCCTGGCTGTTGAGCAGCGTCAGCGTCAGGCGTCCGCCGTCGACGATGAGGCTGGCGGTGATGGCGCCTTCGCCGGTGAAGGTGAATTCGTCGACGTCGGCGGGGCAGATGCTGCCGCTGTGCTCGTTGCCCGACGCGATGGTGGCGGGGCTGCCGCCCTGCAGGGCGCTGTTGGGCTCGGTCTCGTCGCCGTCGACGCAGGTGGCCAGACAAGTCTTGCTGATGGTGTCGCACGAACCCGAGGCGCAGTGGGCGTCGACGACGCATTGCACGCAGACCTGGCTGCTGGTCTCGCACACCGGCGTGGTGCCGCCGCAGTTGAAGTCGCTGGTGCAGCCCTGGTCGGTGACGCAGGCGCGGGTCAGGTCGTCGCAGCGCTGGCCGTCACCGCAGTCGCTGGCTTGCAAGCACTCGACGCAGGAGCCCTTGCTGACGTCGCAGAAGCCGCGATCGCAATCGCTGTCCTGGCTGCAGCCGGCGACGTCACCGGTGCATTGGCGGGTGAAGGCGTTGCAGACGAGGCCGGGGCCACAGTCGACGTTGTCACGGCATTGGACGCAGACGCCGCTGCTCTCGTCGCAGAAGCCAGCGGCGCCGCACGAGTCGCTGGTGCAAGCGGCGACGCAGGTGTCGTCGGCGCAGGCCAGGCCGTCGGCACACGGCTGATTGATGGAGCAAGAGCCGACGTCGCGGGGGCCGACCTGCGTCGGATCACAGCCGGTGCCGCTGAGCGCCACCACCAGGCCCAGCAGCAGCCCCACCAACGACGCGGGCTGGTGAAAACGGGGACGCGAGGGGGCGACGACAAGCTGGAGATCACCGTACATGTCGTGAAGTATCGCCCATGCGCTCGGCGGCTGCTCGAATCAGGCCTCGGTAGATCGCCCGATGGGCCCCCTCAAACATGCTCTCGGGGTGCCACTGCACACCCAGAAAAAAGGGCAGGGAGGGGTCGACGATGGCCTCCACCAAGCCGTCGTCGGCGACGGCGCAGGCCACCAGGTCGCGTCCCACCGCCTTGATGGCCTGGTGGTGGGTCGAGTTGACCCCCAAGAGCTCCTCGCCACACAGGCGTCGCAGCAGGGTGTCATCCATGATCCGCACCCCATGCCCTGGCTGATCCTTGGTCTGGACCTGGCTGTGGGCCACCGGCGACGGCCGCTGGCTCGGCAGGTCCTGCCACAAGCTCCCACCGCGGACCACATTCATCAGCTGCATGCCGCCGCACACCCCAAGCACCGGCAGACCCCGCGCCACCGCCGCCCGCAGCAGCGACACCTCAAGGGCCGTCCGAGCAGGTTTCAACGTGCCCAGCTCGGGCAGGGGAGCCTCGCCAAACAGGGCCGGGTCGACGTCGAAGTCGCCGCCGGTCAACAGCAGGCCGTCGGCCACGCCGATGAGGTCGGCCACGGCGTCGTCGTCAAGGCCGATGGGAGCAATGATCGGGGTGCCCCCCTCCTCCAGAACGCGGGCCACATAGGGCCGGTCGACGGCGACGACGTCGAGCAGGGGACCGCGGCGGGTGGCGCGAGTCTCCAGGTCGGGAGAAATCAGGATCCGCGGTCGTCGACCATTGGCAGTGGCGGCGCTCATATCGTTCGCTCGAGGTCAGGGGTGATGAACCATGCCGGGCACCGCAGAGCGGGCGCATAGGGCCTGCCGGTCATTTCAGCACAGCTTCGCACGGCCGTCTTGTGACGCGGCAGTGCCGCTCGGCGGCGGATGCTTTCACCGCCCGCTGGTTTTGCTATGGCTCCCCCAGACCTTCTTCGGCAGCGACCGACGCAGCAGACCTTCTTGACCCAGAGCCTCCACGCGAGGCCAGGAGCCTTCCATGATCGACGGCGTTGAGCTCATCCAAAAGACCTACTCCACGATGGCTGAGCGCCATGCGGCCGCTCGCAAGGCCTTTGGCCGGGCTCTGACGCTGACCGAGAAGATCCTCGCCGCCCACATGCCCGCCCCCGTCGACGAAGACGGCGCCGCCCTCGTGCGCAAGAAGAGCTACGCCAACCTCTTTCCCGACCGCGTTGCGTTGCAGGATGCCACCGCCCAGATGGCGCTGCTGCAGTTCATGCAGGCCGGCAAGAAGGAGGTGGCGGTCCCGTCGACGGTGCACTGCGACCATCTCATTCAAGCCCAAATCGGCGCCAAGAAGGATCTGCTGCGCGCCGTCAACGAAAACCAGGAGGTCTATGACTTCCTGCAGACCGTCAGCCAGAAGTACGGCCTCGGCTTCTGGAAGCCCGGCGCCGGCATCATCCACCAGGTCGTCCTCGAGAACTACGCGTTCCCCGGCGGCATGATGATCGGCACCGACAGCCACACCCCCAACGCCGGCGGCCTCGGCATGATCGCCATCGGCATCGGCGGCGCCGACGCCGTCGACGTCATGGCCGACTTCCCGTTCAACCTGCGCTGGCCCGGCGTCATCGGCGTCAAGCTGACCGGCAAGCTGTCGGGCTTCGCGTCGCCCAAGGACGTCATCCTCAAGCTGATGGGCATCCTGACGGTCAAGGGTGGCACCAACCACATCGTCGAGTTCTTCGGCGAAGGTGCGGCCAGCATCTCGGCCACCGGCAAGGGCACCATCGCCAACATGGGCGCCGAGCATGGTGCCACGACGTCGGTGTTTGCCTACGACGCCTCGATGGAGCGCTACCTGCGCGCCACCAACCGCGGCAGCTGGGCCGACCTCGCCAACGCCCACCAGGCCGAGCTGCAGGCCGACCCCGAGGTCTACGCCGACCCCTCCAAGTTCTACGACCGGGTCGTCGAAATCGACCTCAACACCCTCGAGTCCCACCTCGTGGGTCCCCACACGCCCGACTTCGAGCACGGCGTCAGCACCATGAAGGCCAAGGTCAAGAGCGAGGGCTGGCCCGAGACCATCACCTCGGCCCTGATCGGCTCCTGCACCAACTCCTCCTACGAAGACATGTCCCGCTCGGCGTCGTTGGCCCAGGCCGCCCTCGACGCAGGCCTGACGGCCAAGGTGCCGTTTTTGATCACGCCGGGATCTGAGACCATCCACCTGACCATTCAGCGCGATGGCCAGATGGCGACCTTCGAGAAGATCGGCGGCACCGTCCTCGCCAACGCCTGCGGCCCCTGCATCGGGCAGTGGGATCGTCAGGAAAAGAAGGGCGAGCGCAACGCCATCGTGACGTCGTTCAACCGCAACTTCCGCGGTCGTCAGGACAGCAACCCCGAGACCCTCGCCTTCATCGGCTCCCCGGAGCAGGTGACGGCGATGGCGTTTTCGGGTCGCCTCGACTTCGATCCCCGCACCGACACGATCAAGACCCCCGACGGGCGTGATTTCAAGTTCCCCGAGCCCACGGGCGACGAGCTGCCCAAGCAGGGCTTCCTCGTCGACAAAGACGGCTTCATCGCCCCCGCCGACGACAGCAGCGCCGTCGCCATCGCCGTCGACCCCAACAGCTCGCGCATCGCGCTGCTCGATCCGTTCCTGGAGTGGAATGGCAAAGACCTCACGGGCGCCCGCGTGCTCATGAAGGCCAGGGGCAAGTGCACCACCGACCACATCTCGGCGGCCGGCAAGTGGCTGACCTTCCGTGGTCACCTCGACAACATCTCCAACAACCTCTACATCGGCGCCACCAACGCCTTTGACGACGCCATCGGCGAAGGCCGCGACTTCGAAGACGGCGGCAAGAAGAAGCCCTTCCCCGACGTCGCCCGCCACTACAAGGCCAAGGGCGTGCCCTGGATTGTCGTCGGCGACGAGAACTTCGGCGAGGGCAGCAGCCGCGAGCACGCCGCCATGGAGCCCCGCCATCTCGGTGGTCGCGCCATCCTCGTGCGCAGCTTCGCCCGCATCCACGAGAGCAACCTGAAGAAGCAGGGCATGCTGCCGCTGACGTTCGCCACCGCCGCCGACTACGACAAGGTCCGCGAAGACGACGTCGTCGCCATCCTCGGCCTGACCACCATCGCCCCCGGCCAACAGCTGACCATCTCGCTGACCCACAGCGACGGCACCAGCGAGAGCTTCCCGGTCAACCACACCATGAGCGCCGAACAGCTCGAATGGTTCAAGGCCGGCTCGGCGCTGAACCTGGTGGCCAAGCAGCAACACGCCTGAGCGGTCATCGCGCCGTCAGGCCCAGCCTGGGCCGGCGCGCCGGCACAAGCTGACCGCGACCCTTGACGCGGGGCATACCCCGCAACCACTGCGCCTCTCTCGTTGAACGGGAGAGGCGCAGTGTGCGTTTTGAGGCCGCAACAGAGGACTGATTTTATTGTTGTATTATATTCCAAAATATATATATATCTTCCGATGTTCGCTTTTGAATCCGCAGCATCCATGCTTTCCCCCCGCTCGATTCGGCTCTTTAAGCCTCTGCGGGGCTTGCTGGCGCTGCTGGCCCTGCTGTCGACGGCATCGCTGGCGCAGACGGGCGTGGGCGACGATCGGGTCAGCCTGCCCGACGGTCCGGGCTCCCGCGACGGCCTCGGCGACAACGCCAGCGTCAAC
>CAJBHN010000366.1 GCA_903952805.1 uncultured Myxococcales bacterium
GCCCAACAAGACAATGTTGGTCGTCACGAAGATTTCGGTGTCGGCATTGAACGTCCCGTTGGTCTCGGTGCGAATACCCGCTTCGTCGAAGCCAAACAGACCATCGCCGGCGTCGGTGTCGATGAAGAGGTCCGACAGCCGGACTTTCTCGCCGGCCGTGAGTCCGGGGTTGGTGTTCAAGCTGTCGTAGGAGCACGACGAGTTCTTGTCCAAGAAGGGCTCGGGGAAGTCGACGAAGCTTTCGTTGTCATCCCGAACGCCGTTGCCGTTTTCATCGTCGAAGCCTTCTTCGCCGCGCACGGCCGCGAGCACATCGAGCAAGCCATTTTGGGGGCACTCGGTGGCGGCGTTGAAGTCGAGGCAGCCGGGGTTGACCGGGCAGTCGTCGCTGTTGTCCAGGCCAAGGCCGTCGAGGTCGCCGGTCAAGCAGCTCACCGGCATGCCACAGACGCGGTACTCCCGGCTGTAAGCTTCGAATTGTTCGGTGGGGTCGATGGTGGCGGGCAAGGTGCTCAGGTCGGGAAAGAACAAGGCAAGCTCCCAGGCGTCGGCATTGTTCCGCTCGTCGACCAGGGCCTGACGGGTAGTGGGGCTGATGTCCACCGAGCAGAGGGACGCGCCGCCAATGGCTTTGGGCAGCGGGCAAAACGCCTCAAATATCTCCCGATTCGGGTCGTTGTCGGCCGGCGAGCACAACGAGAGCAGGTCACAGCTCGTGCGGGTGGTGAGGTCAAAGCAGCCGGGAAATCGGTTCCGCACAGCGGCGGCGGCGTTGGTGAGTGGGGAGTAGCTCCAACCACGCACGTCCGCCGAACCCGGACCGGGCTGCGAAAACGTGAAGGTCGCCGAAGCCGACCCACCGTTGGCCGTCGCCGACGGCGTGATGTTGCCGCCTTCGGCCCGGAACTGCACGTTCAGGTCGGTCTCGACGACGTTGGTGAACTTGTCGGCCAACGAGACGGTGCATTCGGTCGTAAACGGGTCTCGCACGGCCTTGTTGGCGCAGAGCAGCGAGCTGTAGGACGAATTCGGCAATCCACCGACCACGACGACGGGAGGCGCAACCGCCGTCAGCGCCGGGCTCTCCACGATGGCGACGATGGTGATGGGGCCGGCGACGCGGCCGGCGGTCACCACGGTGCTGACGATGCCGGCGGCGTTGGACGTGTCGAAGGGCACGACGACGACACCAGGCACCGACGACTGGGCCACGAAGCGCACCGGCACGTTGGCGACGGGATTGTTCTCTTCATCGAGCAGCTTGAAGCTCAAACCCGTCGACGACGGCAGCGCGCCACCAGGCACACCGATTTTGCTGCTGGGGGTGAACGCATCAAACACCAATGAGCTCAACAGAGGCTGACGGTCGACGGTGACGTTGACCACGGCGTTGCCTTCGATGACGGCGTTGTCGGCTCCGACCACGGTGATGACCAGGCGGCCGTTGCCGCGGGAGATGCGGTTGTCGGCGGCGATGGTGAAGGAGACGACCCCGTCGGTGGGCGTGCGAACGACGGCGACGTCCTGGTTGGCGACCGCCTGGGGTGCGCCCGCGGTGCCGATGCGCTGGTTGACCAGCTTGATGACGCCGCGGCTCTCGCTCGCCACGGTGGCCGTGACGGTGGCGGCGTTGAAAGCGACGCCGTCTCTGGTGATGCTGACCGTGGTGGTGCTCGTGGTCGGGTCCGCGTCGGCGAAGATGAGGGTTCGGTCAGAGACCACGTTGGCGACAGTGACGCCGACCGGCGTGACGCGGAGCGTGAGGTCGGCGGTGCGGGGCTCTTCGTTGCGACCTTCGATGGCCAGAAACGATGCCGACACGGTGGCCGCGAGTTCGACGCCCGTCGTCGGGGCCGTCACCGGGAACAAGCACCGGCCAGCTATGTCCAGGGTCGCCTCAAGGACGCCAGCATTGTCGGCGAGGCAGCCGCCGGCCGTGGCGGTGAGCCCGTTGGCCAGGGTGATGGTAGCGCGCTTGCCGGCGGCGGGAGCGGTGTTGACGCCGAAGCC
>CAJBHN010000367.1 GCA_903952805.1 uncultured Myxococcales bacterium
GCATCCACATCGGCATCCTGCTGCTGATGGAGGTCGGGATCTTCAGCTGGCTGTCGATGGCGCTCTATCCCACCATGTTCCCCCGCCAGTGCGGCGCACTCGCGGCCAGGTTCAGCAGGCGCTCGCCGCCCACCCTGGCCACGTCGGCCATCCCGCCGACCTGAACCGGTCGGGCCTCGCTGGACTCACGGTGACGTCGTCGACAAGGCCAGGGTGCGGGCCACCGGCGCCGCGGCGGGGATGAGGGTGGGGGTCAGGCGGTAGCGGTCCGCCGAAGACTTCAAGAACGACGAACTCTCGATCTCGCCGACCCGCTGCCCCCGAGCATCAAGGGCGAAGACCTCGCTGACGCCGTTGACGCCGTGGATGACCGCGCCAGTCCGGATGGGACGGAAAAACGGGCTCGTCACCTGCCCGCCCATGGTGTGCCAGCGCTGTGCCGCCGGCAGCGCCGCCAGCGACGTCGAACTCGACAACAGCGCCAGCACCATCGACGGCACGTCATTGAGGGACAAGGGCCCGGCGTCGAGGTGCTGTTGGGCGCCGCGCAGCGCGTCACGCAAGGCGACCTGGTCCATCGCTCGGGCTCGAAATGCCGCGGGTACCACCATCGCGAAGGGAATCTGCCCCTTGGCAGCGTCGGTCTCCAGACCCTCGCCCCACACGTAGCGATGCCCGGTCGAATGGTCGGCCATCAGCACCACGATGGCCCGCTCGTCGAGCCCGGTGCGTTTGAGGGCCGCGAAGAAGCGTTCGACGGCGGCGTCGGTGTAGGAAAACGTCAGCAGGCGTCGACGATCTTCTTCGTCGGCGCGCGGGGCCTGGGCCAGCACACCCTCCACCCGCGTGCGCACGGCCGCCGGCAGGTCTTGCGGCGCCGTGAACGGTGAGTGGTTTGACAGCGACATCACCAGCGCCATGTGCGGCGCCGCAGCCCCCGCCGTGCCCGGGCCGTGGCTGGCAGCAATACCGGTGGCGACGGCGTCGACGAGGGCGAAGTCGGTGACGGCATCCCACGTCCCCTTGGGCAGGTCCGTGGGCAGGTTCGCCTGCGACACCACCCGGGTGGTGTGATGGGCCTCCAGGTAGCGCTGCATGTTGTCGAAACTGATGTCCGAGCCGTACCACGCCGACATGCTGAAGCCGGCGTCGTACAGAACGTCGGCGGTACAGCGCATGGTCATGGGCTGCAGGTCGCGGATGAACGACAGATTGTAGGGCAGCGTCCCCAAGCCGCAGGTCATGGCGCCCAGCCCCTGGGCCGTGCGCACGCCACCCTGGTACATGCTGCGCCCCACCAGCACCGCGTCGTCGTCGTCGTCGTCGGCGGCGGCGTCGTCGTCGGTGATGGTGTCGGCCTGGCCGGCGCGCTCGTAGAGGCTGTTGATGAAGGGCGCCAACTCGCGTGGAGCCGCGGGATTCATCGCGTGCAGGTCGTCGGCACGAAAGCCTTCCAGCAACAGGTGAAACACCAAGGGGGGGGGCGGCGACGGCCCGGCAAACACCGCTGTCGACACCTGGTGCAACGACTGCAGCAAGGCCGTCCCCCTCGCGTTCGTCGTCGACGATTCTCGTTCGGGGTCGAGTGCGCGCGCATAGGGATGCGGTCCCTGTCCCGTGGGCTGCGATGGCCAGCCCAGCAGGGCTGCGCCGTCGCCGTGGACGTCAACGGCCAGGTCGACGTCGACGATCAACTGCCGTGGTGTCATGTCGGTGCCGTAGCGGGCCATGTCGAGGCTGCTGTCCACCAGGCCTGCCAGCGGTTCACCCAGGGCATCAGGCTGATAGGTCTTGGGCACAAACGACGACGACAGCAGCAGCGACAGCAGCTGCACGGGCACCACGCCGACGACCAGACCGCCAGCGAGACCCGAGCCCCATGCCCGCCATCCATGGACCACGGCGACGGCCCGTCGACGCAGCGTCGTGCCCAGCATGACGACGACGACGACGACCGCCAACGTCGCCGGCACCCAGATGTGGCGATAGCCGAGGTACCCCAAGATGCCCTCGATGAACGAGACGTTGGTGCCCGACTCAAGGATGTCGAACGCGGTGGGAAACGAGCCCCGCTCGGCACGAACCTGTTGGGCCACCATGGTGATGACCATGGTCGTCGTCGCCAGCGGCAGGCTGCACAGCAGCGGTCCCGCCCTCTGCCACAGGGGACGGCGCAGACCCCGCACGCCCAGAGGCAGGGCCAGCGTCAACAACACGGTCAACAGCGCGACCCCCACCAACACCGACGACGCATCCAGCACGACGCCGGCGATCGTGCGAGCCAGATCATCCCACGACGAGGTGTGACCGCTGCGAATCGACATCGACAAGCGTGCCGGCAGGGCCGACGCCAACAGCAGGCCAACCGCCAACAGACCTGCTTGCAGGCCGACGACGACGCCGACCCGGGCAGAGAGACTCACGGGCATATCGTTGTCGCGCATCGGGCTCCGGTCTGGTGCGCTGCGCGACACCCTGAGGCCGCCACAGCACCACCAGCAGTGTGCCATCTGGACCGGTGCTCGTCTGTGGCGAATCGGAGCTACTGAACGGGCACGAACACCTCAAAGGTCCCGTCGCTCTCAGACAAGGCCTCGCCGAGGAAAATGGCCTGGCCCAGTTCGTCGCTGAGCGACGAGAACACGCGCACGAAGGCCCCCGACACCGCTTCGCCTGCCCCATCTCGCAAGGAGCCTGCGACCAACGACGCCTCGGGCAGCACAATGTCGCGCTCGAGCCCGGCGGTGATGGTGAGCAGCGTCGAAAATGCCGGCGCCCCCGTCCCCCGGGGAGGCTGGAGGCCAATGCGATAGCGGCCCGCGTCGACGACCAACTGCACCCGCCCGAGTTCGTCGGCGCTGCCCAGAAACACCGGCTGGCTCAGCTGCAGCACCGGTTCGGCGAGGCCGTTTTCGTCGCCGATCCGCGACAGCACCACGCTGGCGAGGGGTACCGGCAGCCCGTCGGCGCTCACGACGGTCAAAGCCAGCGGCAACCGGTCAGGCACCGACAGCACCAGGTCGTCGGTGCTGGCGGTGACCTCGACGGTGCTCACGCGCATGCCACTGGTGCCGGTCTGCTCGCCCACGGCGGCAACCACGTAGCTCCCCGGGTGCAACGCCACCGAGAAGCGCCCATCGTCGGCGCAGATGGCGTGGGCGACGGCGACGCCTGCGCCAATCAAGCCTCGAAAGCTGACGACAGCGCCTCGAGCGGGCCCGCCGCTGGCCGTCAGCACCAGGCCGGCCACCGGCACCGGCACCGTCACGGCGCCGAGGCTGACGGCGCCAAGGTCCACGACGCGTTCGCTGCCGAGGTCGAGGGGAAACTCGAGGCCGGGAAACAGCGCGTTGCTTTCAGTGGGGCGCACGACGAAGCGAGCGTCGTCGACCGCCGCAGCGAGGCCGATGACAAAGACGCCGTCGACGTCGCTCTGGCCCAACGACGATACTCGGCGACCGACGCCGTCTTGGACCAGGACCTCGAGGTCGGGAATCCCCTGTTCGGCAACGCCCACGCCGGCGACGACGCGACCGCGCACGGTGACGGGGTACTCACTGACGCGGCCCTCAACGTCACGCAGCGAGGTCATGACCAGGTCGGCGACGGCGTCGGAGCCGGCGACGAAGACCGCGTCGCGCATGACGGGCGGCAAATCCCGGTCGGCGGGAATGGCCTGCAAGCGATAGCCCTGCCCAGACAACAGCGGGATCGAGAAGGCACCATCGCCCGTGATGGTCGTTGGTTGACGCTGACGACCAGCGATGACGCGCTCCGGCATGGCCATCACGGTGGCGGCGACCCCGCCCCCCCTCGACCGAGACCACGCCGCCATTGACGTTCACCGACGACACCAGCGTGACGTCAGCACGCCCGCTGGCCAGGACGTCGACGCCAAAGACCGACTGGGTCAACAGCCCGGAGCCCACCACCGGCTCGACCTCGACGTCGACGGCGCCGAGGGCCGCGGGGTCGACGCACAGACCAAACGCACACACCGAGCCCGACGGGCAGCTTTGGTCATCCAGACAACTCCCCGTCAAGGAAGCCTCGGCGCAGCCAAGCACCGACGCCAGCAATACGCCCACGACGACGACGACGACGAAGACGACGACGGAACGCACGCGGGTCATGGCTCCACCCCGCATTCGGTCAAGCGCACCATCCACGACAAAAACACCACACCACCGTCGCCATCGGCCACGGGGTCACCGTTTTCGTCGGCGACGAAGCCCGCATCCGAGACCCGCAGTTCAATGAGCTGGGTCAGATTGTTGCGGGGGTCCATCTGCCGATCGAGGTCACCCAGGCGGGCGCCGAGCAGATCTTCATCAAGCACCAGCGTCGTCAACGCCGTCAGCGGGTAGTCGCCCGTCTCCAGGGGCGACAAGGGCGGGCTCTCACGCAGCAGCACGCGAGCGGCACGCCCGTTGCGATTGATGAGGGCGTCGAAGCGGACCGTGAGGACGTCGCCGTCAGCGTCCTGCAGCTGGGTGATGGACAGCGTCAGCGGCGCGCAGGCGGCACCGACGTCGGCCTGGATGGGCTCAAAGCTTGGAGCGGGAAAGGCTTCGACCACAGGCACATGGTTCTCCCGCGGCACCGGTTGCCCGATATAGGTCGGGTTGAAGCACGCCGCTGTCATGCAGCTGAGCAATGCGAGTGCCAGAGTCGGCACCATCAGCCAACCATTTGAATTCACGTCAGTTTCAGACGCCGCCTCCTCTCGCGCTGCGCGGCCAACAACGACAGCCGTGTCAGGCCGACGGACCTGAGCGCCGGGACCATGGGCGTTTTCCATCGGCCGGGACGTCACGCTGGCTCACCACCCGGCTCGCCATCCTTGGCCTGCTCGAGGTGGCGAAAGACCGTGCGCGGATCGACGCCGAGTTCTCGAGCGGTCTTGGTGCGGTTGCCGCCGTTTCGTTCAAGAGCCTCGTCGATGTAGCGGCGGCGAAAACGCTCGAGCGCATCTTGCAACGGCAGGATGTCTTCGAGGTCTTCGGCGTTGATGTCGAGGTCATCAGGGCCGACCTGTGAACCATCGGCGAGGACCACCGCCCGCTTCAGCCGGTTCTCAAGTTGGCGCACGTTGCCGGGCCACGGATAACGGCGCAGGGCTGTGATGGCCTTGGGCGAAAAGCCCTTGATGCGCGTGATCTTCTGCTCGCGGCAATAGCTCTGCAGCAGGTAGTTGGCGATGACAACGACGTCGTCACCGCGTTCGCGCAGTGGCGGCAGGTGCAACTGGACGACGTTGAGGCGGTAGTACAAATCCTCGCGGAACGTGCCGTCCTTCACCATCTGCTCGAGGTGGCGATGGGTGGCGGCGACGACGCGGATGTCGACGTTTTCGCTCTTGCTGTCGCCGACCTTGGTGACCTGACGCTCTTGCAGGGCGCGCAGAATCTTGACCTGCAGATGCAGCGGCATCTCACCGATCTCGTCGAGAAAAAGCGTCCCGCCGTGCGCCTGCTGGAAGCGGCCTGGGCGGGTGGCAATGGCGCCGGTGAAAGCACCCTTCACGTGGCCAAACAGTTCACTCTCGAGCAGGTTTTCGGGAATGGCGCCGCAGTTGATGACGACGAGCGGACCCTTGGCCCGCGCGCTGCGTTTGTGCAACTCGCGAGCAATGAGTTCCTTGCCGGTCCCGGTCTCACCGGTGATGAGCACCGAGATATCGGCGCGGGCCACCTTGTCGATCTTCTTGAAGACCTCGCGCATGCCGTCACAGGCGCCAATCAACTCGCCGTAGCGGCTCTTGTCGAGGGCACCCTGCAGGCTGACCTTCTCGAGGGTGAGGGCGTCGATGGCCAGCGCGTTTTGCACCAGCAGCGAGGCCTGGGCCGCAAACAGCGTCAACACCTCGAGGCTGCTCTCATCAAACAAGGCCTTGACGGCGTTGTTGCCCACGTAGATGGCGCCGATGATGCTGTCTTTGAGGTCGGCGTTGGAGCGTTTGTCGCCGACCCTCACCAGCGGCACGCACATCACGCTGGTGAGCTTCAAGCTCACCACGCTCAACGAGGCGTTGAACTCCGTCGACGTCAAGGCGTCGCTGACCACGATCGGCTGACCGGTCTCCAACACCCGTTTGACGATGGAGTCTGACAATTGGGCGACGGCCTCGTCGAGACTTTCGCCTTTGAGGTTGCGGGCCATGCGCACCCGAGGTGTGCCGCGGGCATCGTCTTTGGCTTCTGACGGATCGATGAGGACCAGAAAGCCCTTGTCGGCGTGGGACAAGGCGATGACCTCATCCATCAGCAACTCAAGCAGGGTCGTGAAGTCGCCGGCCTCGCCGAGCTTGCGCGAAAACGCCACCAGCCGGCGCCAGGCGGCGACGTCTTGCTGGTCGGCCTGGGCAGTCGTGGTGCGCTGACGATCGGCGCTGCCGGTGTCGTCCACCAGGAAGCGGAAGCGAGCGACACCGATGACGATCGCTTCATCGTCCACCAGCACCTGTTTGCGAACGACCTTACCGCCGACGAGCAGGTCCTTCTTGTCTGACGAGGCGATCGTGAACGAGCGGCCGTCGTAGGCAATGTGGGCCGCCGACGGTGACAGCCCCGGGACCACGACATCGCTTTCCACGTCAGAGCCAATGGTGGTCAGGCTTTTGAAGATGGGACAGCGGGTTTCAGTGCCGTCAGCGCCAACGATGAGCAACGTCGCCATGGGCCTTGTGGTAGCCGATCAGGGCCCCGGCGTCGACGCCGACCCGGCCGACGTGCTCGGCGCCGAGTCTGTCGCTGGCGGCGGCGCGGCCTCGATGGGCTCGGGAGCAGGTTCGGGGGCCCGCTCGATGCGCCGCAAGTTTTTCAGCTCCCTGGGGGTCAGCGGCCGCTTGGTGGCCTTTGACGCCAACACCGATTGATCTTCGCGATTCCACAGGGCGTCGGCCACCCCGACGCCGTAGCCGACCAAGAAGACGC
>CAJBHN010000368.1 GCA_903952805.1 uncultured Myxococcales bacterium
GACCGGGACGACGACGACCGGGACGACGATGACGACCGGGACGACCGGGACGACGACGACAACGACGACCGGGACGACGAAAAGGACAAGGACAAGGACAAGGACAAGAAGGACAAGAAGGACAAGAAGGACAAGTAATGGCAAGGACCAGCCTTGACTGAGCCCCTGGAAGACTTGGACGCCGCCTGGGGCGGCGTGCCTCTGTCGCCGAGCATCCCCGTGCTTGACCCCATAGAGCAGCTCAAGCGGCTGTTCCGCGGTGCCATTGCCGCCAACCCGGCGCTGTGGCGGTCCGTCGACCTCGAGGCTGCGACGACCAAATTGGAGGAGTTGGCACGGGCGCGCCCCACGCCCCAGGCGCTGGTTTCCCTGGAGCCGGTGCTGACGATTCTGGTCAAGCTCAATGCGCCCAAGCGGGCCCTGCACGAGAGCATCCTGGCCTTCGTCGACGAGGCCCGTGAGGTCGGTCAGGCGGTGGCGCTGCCGCGCACCATGGCTGCTTTGAACGATGCTGAGAAAAAGGCCCTGCTCCGCAGCTTTTATGATCGATTGAAGCACGGTGGAGCGGGTGCGTCTGCCCGCCAGGAGGCCCTGGCCGGCGGCATCGTGGTCTTTTCGCTGCCACCGCGGAGTCAGGCGTTGGCCAACGTGCTCGCCGTGATCGCCCTGCTCGGTGGTCTGACCCTCCTGCTCGACGACACCGCGGCCGACCCGGGTCCTCGCCCGTCGGGCTTGCTCGCTCCCTCCAGTGGGCTGCCATGTCTGCTGTTGCATACGCATGGCAGCGTGCTGCGCTGTACGGTTGCCTCAGACGCGCTGTCGTCGTTGTCGCCCTCGGAGCGGCACGCGCGATTTGATGAGACACGGCGCTTTGCGCGGGTCCAGAATTTTGAAGACCTGCTCGTCCTCAACGAGTCTGGCCTGCCGGTTGTGCCATGAGGGGCCGCTTCGACCATCGGCGGGCGTCGTCGTGAGACCGGTGGCTGGTGGGACGGTCGCGCATCGAGTCGCGCTGCAACGGATGGTGGGATGACGCATCGGGTGTTGTTGGTGGCTGGATCGGTCATGGAACGAGGTCATCTGGAGGGCTCGCTGCGCAACGCCGATCACAGGGCTTTTGCCGCCGAGAACCCGCATGAAGCCGCCCTGCTGTGTCGTCAGTTTGGCCCCAGCGTCGTGCTCCTGCTGTCGGACCTGCGCACGCCCGAGGGCCAGACGAACCTGGCCCTGCTGCTCAATCATCCAGCGACCGCAGCGGTGCCGGTGGCGGCCATCGATACTGGCCTCGACGACCACACCGCGGTCACCCTGCTCAAGACGCTGTCGGGATTGGTGGCTTCTCCCAGGATGGGGGCCAACCTCGTGGAGGCGCTTGATGAGCGTTTCGGCACCGATCCCCTCGATTTTCGTCGTCGCCTGGCGTTTCAGCGGCGCGGTGCCAGTGCGCTGCGCCGCATCGGCGACCATCTGCGCCGCACGATGGCCTCGGGCACGCTGTTCATTGACGGACCTCTGTCGCCAGCGCGCATGGTGTTGCGCAGCGGTCGCCTGCTGGAGGTCGTCGCCGACACCCTGAGCGGCGCATCAGCCATCGCCGCGTTGCTCCGTCATCCCGACGAGGGGCCGTGGGATTTCACCTTCACCGCCGGCGAACCCGCCGCGATGGTGACCTCCCCGGTTGCGTCAGCCGCCGACGCGGACGACGATGGTGTCGATGTCGATGTCGACGATGGTGTCGATGTCGATGTCGATGTCGATGTCGATGTCGACGATGGTGTCGATGTCGATGTCGACGATGGTGTCGA
>CAJBHN010000369.1 GCA_903952805.1 uncultured Myxococcales bacterium
AGCGCCGACGTCGCTGCGCCGCCATCGCCGACCCCGCCGGCGCGGCCGGAGCCGACCAAGGTTTCGATGATGCCGTCAGCGACGGCGATCCGCCGCACGCGTTCATTGCCGGTGTCGGTGATCAAGAGGTTGCCGTCGGCATCGATCGCAACACCTGCGGGAGCGTTGAGCAACGCCGCCGTGGCCGGGCCCCCGTCGCCGCCGTCGCCCGCGGAGCCGGTGCCGGCGATGAACTCGATCGAGCCGTTTTCATCGTTGGCGAATATGCGGCCGACACGGTGCAGGCCGGCGATGGCGACGTAGAGCCGACCAGACCCGTCGAGCGCGAGCCCTGCCGGTGCGAGGGTGTTCGTCACTGTTGCCAGGGTGCCATTGAGGTTGATCCTGCGGACACAGCCGTTGCCTGTGGCCGCGATGAACACCTGACCGGTGGCGTCGACCGCGACTGCGCGCGGTGCGACGATTTGCGTCGCAAGGGGATTGACGTCGCCAAACAGCGGATCGCCATCGAGAAACAAGGAGCGACGACACCCCTTCGCCCCGAAGAACGGATCGGCACCGGAGCCGTCGCCCGCGATGGTGGAGATCGCACCGTCAAAGCCGACGCGCCGGACCCGATTGTTGCCGCTGTCGGCGATGAACAATCGTCCCCGACCATCGACCGCCACGCCGCGGGGGGAGTTCACCTTCGCGCCGACCGCCGGGGCTCCATCGCCCGAAAAGCCCGCGCTGCCGGTGCCGGCCACCGTCGTGATCGTCCCATCGAGGTCGACGCGACGGACGCGGTGGTTGCCGGTGTCGGCGATGAACAGCCGTCCGCCGTCATCAACCGCGAGCCCCGAGGGCGAGTTCAGCCGCGCGCCGCCGGCGGACTGGCCGTCACCCGAAAATCCCGCTGTTCCCTGACCGGCGACCACCGTCAGCGTGCCGTCGTCGTTGCTGCGGAGCACCCGGTGGCTGCCGGCGTCAGCGACGAACACCCGCCCCTGCGCATCGACGGCGATGCCGGGCGGCTGGCTCAGGCTCACGTCGAGCCGCTCGCGGGGCTCGACCGATCCACCAACGACCACGCGGACGTCCCAGATGGTGGGCTGGCACGCGTCGCAGCCGTCGACCGGGTTGCCGTTGCCGTCGTCGCACACCTCGCCCTCGTCGACGATGCGGTCGCCGCAGATCTCGCGCTTGCTGCAATTGCTGGCGCAGCCGTCGCCGGCGCGCCGGTTGCCGTCGTCGCAGGCTTCATCGGTGTCGATGACACCGTCGCCGCACCCTGCATTGTCGCACGTGGTCCGACACGCACCCGGCAGCGTGTCGTCGTTCAGCACACCATCGTCGCACGCTTCGTCAAGATCGCGTGCCCCGTCGCCGCAGCGCGCAGCGCGGCAGGAGGTCCGACAGGCGTTGGGCTCAATGTCGCTGTTGGCCTCGCCATTGTCGCAGCCTTCGCCTTCGTCGATGACGCCGTCGCCGCATGACGGCCCGCTGCAGTCGGTGCGGCATGCATCGGCGACGTCGTCAGCGTTTGCGTCGGCATCGTCGCAGGCTTCGTCGCTGTCGACGACGCCGTCGCCGCAGCTTGACGGTTGGCATTGCTCACGACAGGCATCGACGACCACGTCGCTGTTGGCGGTACCATCGTCGCAGTCTTCGTCGGCGTCGATAACGTTGTCACCGCATCTCGGTGTGCTGCAGTCGAGTCGACAGGCGTCGGCGCTGCTGTCGCTGTTGCGGGCGCCTTCGTCGCACGCCTCGCCGTCATCGACGACGGCGTCGCCGCAGAAGCCGCGCGCGCACGAGGTCCGGCAGGCGTTGGGGAGGGTGTCGCTGTTGGTGTCGCCTTCGTCGCACTCTTCCAGGCGGTCGACCGTGGCGTCGCCGCAAGTCGGCACGACGCAGGTGGTGCGGCACGCATCTGGCGCGGTGTCGCTGTTGGCCGGTCCGTCGTCGCACCCTTCGCCGTCGTCGACAACGCCGTCGCCGCACCGGGGTGCGCTGCAGTCGGTCCGACAGGCGTTGGCCCTGGCATCATTGTTGTCGGCGGCCTCGTCGCAGTCCTCGCCGACCCCCTGGACCCCGTCGCCGCAGAGCGCCCCAAACGTGACGGCGAACTCGCAGATGCCGAGGGCCTGGGCGCAGCGAAAGTCGGTCGGGCACGACCCGGACTCGTCGCAGGTGAGGGCGGCGGCGGCCGGTATGGTGGCGTCGAAGCAACCGACAAGGCCAGCGATGCTGAGCACCGCCAGGAACGGACCAGGTCGTCGCAGCGCGTGTGCCATCGTCCTCTGCGCGGTAGCGCCACTCCCCGAGCAGAAGCTGGGGCGCGGGGCGCGAGCGACGGCGAAAAAGCGCGGAATCAGCAGTGCGGCAACCATTGCCGCGATGGTACGGCACAATTCCCCGCAGCCATTGAAGCCAGCGGCCTCTTCGGTGTTGCATGTATGCAGACCACCCACATGCTCCCCACGAGGCTGCCCCTTTGACGACGGGTGGACCATCCAGAAAGAGCCCGCCATGGCGCGCGGACAACATGCTTTCTTTGTGCACGAGTGCCTGCGCGACAGCGCGCTGGCCGACCCCTTGTTCTTTTTGTGGGCCGCCCATCGCGACGACGCTGCCAATCGCTTCACCAACATCTGGCGTCGTTGTGCCGAGGCCGGCGAGCCGATGGAGCCCGACGGGCTGTTGGTGACCGTGACGGGGACGGGGCCCGTCTACGTCGCTGTGTTCACGCTGCCGGTCCCCGAGCACGTCATCGAGGCGTATTTTGCCGCCGCCATGGTGGTGGTCCCCGACCAGCTGCTCGACGACGCTGAGCAGCAGGCCCCCGATGTGCCGGCGAAGGATCGGCTGGAGAAAGCGCTCAAGGTCGTCGTCGGCGGCACCACCCCCGAGACCCGTCAGGGATGGAATGTCCCCGTCCGCTACTTCACCCTCGAGAAGGGCCAGACCATCGACGGCGGTGACCGGACGGTGCTGTGTGAGTGGGCCATGCACGACACCGGCCCCCGCCACGTGAACTTCGGCGATGGGCCCGACGCCACCGCCGACGCGTTTCTGCATGCCGTCACCAGCCAACTGCTGCAGACCGGCGGCGGTGAGGCCTGAGCGCCCCGTCGCTGTTCAAGCTGTTCACACTGTTCACACTGTTTCATTCGTCGCCATGACACCCCGCTGGCGACAACGCGCTATCCTGCCGGCATGATCGACCCCGTCAGCACCCACGCTCCCGGCCTTGTTCGTCGCTTGCTCCTGCGCGTGCTGCTCGTGCTGGTGTTGGTCGCGGTGGCCATCGGGGTGCGCTTCATCCTGACGGGGCACATCAGCGAGGGCGGCGCCAAGATGCTGCTCACTGGCCTGGGCACCGGGCTGTTTGGCGCCTGCGGCCTGGGCGCCGACGCCGCTGGTCGACGGGTGCCGTCGCTGTGGAGCCGGCTGGGGCCGCTGGCGGCCATCGTCGGCGCGGCCCTCGTCGTCGTCGGCATCTGGACCGGAGCCTGGTCCCAACCCTGGTGGTGGCGTGCCGTGGGCGTCTGCTTCGTCGTCGCCTTTGCCGGCCTGCGTGGGGCCTTGATGCGGGCCGTCGTCGTCGATGGCCTCGGCGCGGCCTTGCGCGCCATCGCCCTGTTTGGCGTGCAGCTCTCGATGGGCCTCGGCGTGATGTCCTGCCTTCGCGAGCTGTCGCCGGCGGGCTGGAAGCTCTTTGGCATCGCCGTCCTCGTCGAGGCTGGCGCCGCGGTCGCCATGCTGGCCGCGCGGGCCGTGGCGCCACCGTCACCGCCACCGCCTTCCGCCGCTGATGGCCAATCAGGTCCCGGCGAGCCATGAGTCAGCCATGAACGAGCCCCACCTCAAGCGCACCCTTGGCCCCATCATGATTTGGGGCCTCGGCGTCGGCTACGTCATCTCTGGCAGCTACTTCGGCTGGAACTACGGCCTCGAGCAGGGCGGCACCTGGGGCATGGTGCTGGCCACCTTCATCGCCACCGCCCTCTACGTGTGCTTCGTCCTTGGCTACGCCGAGTTGTCGTGCGCCATTCCGCGGGCCGGCGGCGCCTTCGTCTATGCCGAGAGGGCATTTGGTCCCAAGGTCGGCTTCGTCGTCGGCCTCGCCCAGGTCGTCGAGTATGGCCTCGCTCCACCCGCCATCGCGTTTTCCATCGGCAGCTACCTGCACACCGTCGTGCCGTCGTTGCCGGTGTGGGCCGTCGCTGTCGGCGCCTATGTGATCTTTACCGCCATCAACATGTGGGGCGTCAGCCTGTCGGCCCGCTTTGAACTGGTCATCACGGTGCTGGCCGTCATCGAGCTGTTGATCTTTGGCGCCGTCGCCTTGCCGTCGTTCTCCGTCGAGAAGTTCAACACCGAGGCCTTGCCCCACGGCTGGATGGGGGCGTTTGCCGCGCTGCCCTTCGCGCTGTGGTTTTACCTCGCCATTGAGGGCATCGCGAACATCGCCGAAGAAGCCAAAGATCCCCAGCGGGACCTGTCGCGGGGCTTCTTGTCGGCGATGGCCACCCTCGTCGTGCTCGCCATGATCGCGCTCTTTGGGGCCACTGGCGTCGCCGGCTGGCGGGCCATCCTCTACGTCAACGGCCACAGTGGCGAGCAGTCGGATTCGCCACTGCCCCTCGCCATCGGCCACGTCGTTGGCACCGACCATCCCCTGTTCACCATCCTCACCGGCGTCGGCTTGCTGGGGCTCATCGCCAGCTTTCACGGGATTTTGTTGGCGGCGTCGCGGGCGCTGATGGAGATGGGGCGCACCGGCTTTTTCCCGGCGGTCCTTGGCGGCGTCCACCCGGTGCGGCGCACCCCGACTGCGGCGCTGGTGACGAGCTTTGCCATCGGCATGGTGGCTCTCGCGACCGGCAAGACCGGCGACATCATCCTGTTGGCCATCTTTGGGGCCCTGACCCTCTACATCTCGTCGACGATGGCCCTCTTTGTGCTGCGTCGCACCGAGCCCGACCTGCACCGCCCCTACCTGACTCCCGGCTATCCCGTCGTGCCTGCCATCGCGTTGTGCCTCAGTGTGCTGGCGATGGTGTCGATGATCGTCTCCAAGCCCGGGCTCTTCGCCATCTATGCCGGCCTCCTGATCGTGGG
>CAJBHN010000370.1 GCA_903952805.1 uncultured Myxococcales bacterium
GCCATCACACCCGTCGCGGCCAAACGAATCATCATGAACAACCCCAAACAGCCTCTGCTCCGGGCTCGTGACCCGCCGCCGTCGAGGTGACAACCGGGTCCAGGCCGCCATGACGCCGGCGCGCCGGCGGCGATGAAAACGACGTGGTCGCGCGTCACCCCAGCCTGCTATCAACAGCCATGCGTCGTCTTGCTCTTGTGCTTGCTGGTCTCTTGCTCACGGCCACCACGACGTCGTGCCTGGCCCTGCACAATCGCTGGCGTACCTCGCTGGCCGTTCAGACCGCCAACGACGTCGCCTACCTCGACGACGGCGACGACAAACACCGCCTCGACATCTTTGCGCCGTCGGGGGCCCGGGGGGCGCCGGTGGTCATCTTTGTCCACGGCGGTTTTTGGCGCTCGGGAGACCGCTCCTACTTTGAAAACGTCGTCGGCTTGTACGGCAACGTGGGCGTTGCCCTGGCCGACATGGGCGTCGTCACCGTCATCCCCAGCTATCGCCTGTACCCGCAAGTCGGCGCGGTCGACGACATGCTCGACGACCTCGGCGCCGTCATTCGCTTCACGAGGGACCACATCGCCGTCCACGGCGGCGACCCCGACCGCATCATCTTGGCGGGCCACTCCGCCGGCGGGCAGCTGGTGACGTTGTTGGCGACGTCGCCCGACGCCCTCAAGCGCCGCGGCATCGAGGCTGGCGTCATCAAGGGCGTCGCCGGCATCTCGGGGATCTACGACGTGCTGGCGTCGGCCAACAGCGCCGACCCGCCCAAAGACAAAGCCGAGCTGTGGGACCCGTTGTTTGGCTCCGACGACCACAAACAAGCTGCGTCGCCGTTGCCGTTGTTTGGCACCACCGACCACCCACCGCTGCTGTTGCTCGTCGGTGACGCCGACTTCCGCAGTTGCCTGCGGGACTTCAACAGCGCCCAGACCGCGCTGCAGCCGTTGCAGGGCAGCCGGGCGTTCTTCGTGCGCATCGCGGGCAACACCCACGAGGACATGGTCCTCGAAATCGGTACCGCCACCGACGAGGTCGGCCCTGCCGTCGCCGCCTTCGCCCGCGTCATCACCGACCCCGCCCGCCGCCACTGAGTGCCGGGGGCGCCGTCAGCGGGCGGCGGCGGCGACGATGGCCACCAGTTCGTCTCGGTGGTCGCGCACGCTTTTGGCGAGGCTCCACTGGCCCCGGGCCCGCACGAGGTTGTGGTCGCCGCGGGTCTGGTAGCGGACGCTGTCGAAGCCGAAGTAGCGCTCTTCGAGGGCGTCGGCGCAGAAGCGGGCCGCGAGCTCGACGCAGATGGTGAACAGGCCGTCGACGAGGGCTGAGGTCTCCTCGGGGAGCAAGAACGGCTTCTTCCGGGCGCTGAAGTAGCCAGTGACGGCGCCGCGAAACAACTCGACGTCGATGGTGGTCTTTTCGACGTCCTCGCCGTGGGGGTTGCACCAGGAGCGCAGGGCATCGCCCATCTCCAGGGGCCAGCTCAGCTTCTGCAGGGTGTCGAGGTCCACCAGGCACAGGGCCTCGGGAGCGGCGGCGTCGATGGGGGCGCGAAACAGCACGTTGGAGATCTTGAGGTCGCCGTGACAGTGGCGCAGCGGCAGGCCCGTGAGGTTCGGCAGGCGGGCCCCGGCGTCGAGGATCTCCTTGCCGAGGGCCCCGGCGCTGTGGCCGAGCCGATGCTTGCGATGCTTGGCCATCGACCGTGCCAGCGCCAGCAAATGCTTCCTGGTGTCGTGGACGCCCTCGCGCACGTGTTGGTAGGCCCAGCTGAGGTCCTCGACGGCGGCATGAAACGTCGCCACCAGGGCCCCGGCCGCCTGCGCCTGGGCCGGTGAGGCCAGCTTGTCGACGCTGGCGGCGCCGTCGATGCGGGTGATGGCCCGCCACAGCTCCCGGTTGTCGACGTCGTCGGCGGCACCGGCGGGGTCGCTCAGGTGCACCACGCAGCTTCTGCCGTCGGTGGTGCGGACCAGGCGGGGCGTCACCAGGCCCTTGTGGGCGAGGTGGGCGGTGACGGCGTCGAGGTCGTCGTTGACCTTTGGACCAAAGATGCGGTGCAGCCGCTGCATGACGATGGGGGGCTGACCGGGTGCCTCGACGAGGAAGGTCTTGTTGATGAGGCCGGTGCCAAAGGCCGAGGCGGTGGCTCCCGTGCGGCCGTAGGCGGCGAGGACGTCGTCGGGGATGGGGGGGACGCTGCCAGCGTCGGCGCTTGGGGTGCTCATCGCCAGACCTTGGCCGACCCGCGGCGCCGGTGGCAACCCAGGGGTCGACGGCGAATGCGTCGAGATGGGCTGCGGCATCCGTCCTGGGGCGCGGTGACCTTCGTGCTGCGCTTCGGCTCGGCGCTGCAGTGCAACGGAGGTGCACGTCCACGTCCACGTCCACGTCCACGTCCACGTCTACGTGCTCGTGCCCGAGCGCCTTCGCCGGTTCCCGGCGACATCCTCCCAATGACGGAGACCCACATGTCGCACTCCTGCCGATACTTGCGCCATGACGGGTTGGTCACGCTTGTTCCGCTCCGCCTCGCTGACGCTCCCGACCCTGGTGGCCCTCGCCGCCTGTGGCGTCGACCTGGACGTTGACGATGACGACCACGACCACGACTACGGCGAGCTGACCTGGGGCCGGGGCCTGCGTCAGGGCATCACCGTGGCGGGGGCGTGGAGCCCGCCACCAGACGTGGTCGCCACCGCAGACCAGCAAGCCGTCGACTACGACGGCGCACCTCCCTACGACGGAGGCGTCAACTGCAGCGGCGGCTCGACCCCAGGCGCTCGGGTGCTGCGCGACGTGCTCATCGCGCACTACGCGCAGATCGGCAGCATCGGCGTCTACAACTGTCGCGTCATCGCTGGCTCCAACAGCATGTCGCTGCACGGCGTCGGTCGGGCGCTCGACATCATGATTCCCACCATCGCTGGCGACGCCAACAACACCGCCGGCGACGACATCGCCCATTGGCTCATGCAGAACGCCGAAATGCTCGGGCTGCAGCTGATCATCTGGGATCGCTCCATCTGGAGCGTTTCCCATGACGGCATCCGTTCGTACGGCGGCAGCAACCCCCACGTCGACCACCTCCACGTCGAAATCAACGAAGCCGCCGCCAACAAGACCCTCCCCTGGTACGACGCCCCCACCGGACCCGGCCCTGCCCCCGCCTGCGACGTCGTCGGCGCCGATGGCATCGTCGACGCCGGCCCCTGCCAGCAACTGTTCGGACCAGCGCAATTCTGGCGGACCGAGTCAGGTGGCCACGGTGGCCAACTCCGGTGGACCAACGCTTTTGAAGGCGACGCGCCGTCAAACCACGCTCGAACCACCATCAAGGTGGCGACGCCCGGGCGCTACCGCGTCGAAGCCTATCTCGACGCCGAATTCGCCCGCTTCAACACGACCCGATACCGCTTGCGCAGCGAGAGCGGCGAGCAGGTCATCACGGTCGACCAGGGGGCCCTCGCCCCTGCCGACGGCGGTTTCGTCACCATCGTTGACGTCGACATCGAGAGCGAGCTGGTCGTCATCGTCGAAGACAACGTCGACTTCGCGCCGCCGACCGACGCCCGCTCCATCATGGTCGATGCCTTCCGCGTTCAGACGACGACGACATCACCCACAGACCCGGCACCCGATCCGGAACCGGCGCCTGAGCTGCCCCCAGACCCGGCGCCAGAGGCCCCCGGCACCGACGACATCATCGACGAAGGCGATGGCGATGCCGTCCTCGACGACGACGACCCGGGTGCCATTGGCGAAACCGTCATCGTCGTCGAGGGCGGATGCACTCAGGTCCGCACCCCCGGGCTTATCCCCTTCCTCGCGCTGGGGCTGTTGCGTCGTCGTCGGCGCCGCTCCTGACAACTCGACGCAGCACGTCGGAACCTGCCAACGACGTTGAGACCAACGGCTGAGTCGATGACGTGGACGCGGTGCCCATGGCCGGAGCCTGGTCGACCCGCGGCGCCAACGACCTGCCATTCATGCGTTACCAACGCAGCGCGCGGAAGCCGGGGATGGCGCTGTCGAGGTCGGCCTGCACGGCGTCGGTGTTGAGGTCCGGAGCCATGGTGGCGAGCCACGCCAGGGCTGCGTCGGGGGTGGCGAAGATGCGTTCGTCAAAGGGGCGCTTGATGACCCAATTGATCGCGGTCAAAATCCCGCGCGAGATTGAGGAGTTGGTCGCAACGGCGTGGGCCCGCACCCGTTGGGTCACCGGGCTGTCGCTGAAGGTGGAGGTGAAGCGAGCCCGGTCAGCGGCCGATGGCATGCCGGCGTCAAACCACAAATCGAGCACGACGTCACCCGGCTGTACCTGCTCGGCGAGGGCGATCATATGATCGACGAAGCGCGTCCAGGTGGCTGCGTCGGCAGGACCGATGAGGCATTGCCAATGACAACCTGGTCGAGAGCCGGTGAACAACTGCACGACGAGACCTTCGCCCGAGTGGGCCGCGGAAGGGAAGCCGCCCCATCCACCCTGCCGGTGCGACCGGTCGGTGCGACCGGTCGGTGCGACCGGTCGGCGACACCGATGTCGGGAAGCGTCAGGCCACGGCGCCCGACATCGGCCTTGGCGGCTCTTTCACGACGAAGACCGGCCGGGACGAGCGCTGCACGATTCGCTCGGCGACGCTGCCCAAAAACGCGTGGGCGATACCCCGGCGACCATGGGTGCCAATGGCAATGGCGTCGACGTCACGGCGGTCGGCCTCGTCGAGCAGGCCTTCGACCGGGGAGCCAGACAGCACGACGGTCTCTACGGTGAGCCCCGGGTGGGCCGCCACCAGGCTTGCCCGGCTTTCCTCCAGGCGTTCCCGCGCCGTCTTCAACATCAGGTCGATGACCGCCATGACGTTGGCGCCGCCGCCGGCAATGTCGGAGGACATCGGCAGCGCCGGTGGCGTCACCACATGGGCCAGCACCAGCAGGGCGTCGGTGGCGCCCTCCCGGCGACAGGCGAGGGCCAGGCGGGCGGCGGCGTCGGCCGCAGCGTCGGCACAGGGTTCGAAATCATGGGCCACCAGCCAACGTCGGTACATGCTCACCTCTCCACACCCTGAAGCAGATCTCGTGCCCGCATCCAAGCGGCGCACGCCTGCGACGACGGCAAGCCTGAACCGGGCCGAACCACCAATGCCGTGGGTGATTTCGCACTGCGCTGGGCGGGGTCGCCCAGCAGGGCCGCCTTCAGGGCTGCAGGGGATTGAACGTCGCCGCCGCCGGCGCCGCC
>CAJBHN010000371.1 GCA_903952805.1 uncultured Myxococcales bacterium
ACAATCGCCGGCGCGACGGGTGCGGGCGTCGTGGACACCGCATCCAGCGCCCGAAGGCGCTCAGTGGCGGTCTTGACGAGGCCCTCGGCCTTCATCGCGAGGTCCAGCGCGGCACCGTAGTCGACGACGGCCTGCAACGCCGCGCGGGCGGCGGGGAGATCGGCGCGCGCGGTGTCGATGTCGGCCTTCAGCAGCAAATAGCGCAGGCGTCTTGGTCCATACGAGAGGCGGATGGCGTCGTCGATGGCGACCCTGGCCTCGTCAAAGCGCTGCAGGCGAAACAGGGCCGACGCCAGGCGGGCCCGAGGCTCATAGTCATCCGGTATGGCCGCAGCACGAGCCTGCAACAGCGTCACGGCCTCGGCCCCGCGACCAAGGGCAAAGAGGGAATTCATGCGGGCGTAATCATGGACCTGGGCCTGCTGCTCGGTGGTCGCCTTGGCGACGGCGTCGTCGAGGAGCCGCAAGCGCTGGGCATGCATGGCCTCGGCGCCGTCGGGATTGCCCAGGGTGGCCTCCAGCTCGGCGAGGGTGGCCATGCCATCGGCGCGGTCGTCGACGGCGGCCCCGGCGGGCGGCGACGTGATCAAGGCCTGCAGGTCGACGCGAGCCTGGTTGCGCAAACGGCGCTGCTGGGCGCTGTCGGTCAGCTTGTCGACGCAAGCCAGCAAGGCGCCCTGCAGATCGAACGCCGCGCCGCCGGCGACCTCGTCGTGATGGGCCTCAATGAAGCGGACGCAGCCCGCCGGGTCGAAGCTTTTGACGCGGGCCCAGGCAGCCGCCAGCACGACGTCGCCACGGCGGGGGTCGTCGACGCCGATGGTGGCCAGCGCGTCGTCGAAGGCGGCCACAGCCCCATCGATGGCGCCGTCGGCGAGGGCGGCGTGGGCGCGGGCGAGGGCCACGTCGGCGGGCTGAGGAATATGAGCCTGATGACGAGCGACGGCGTCCTGGACGAAGGCGAGGGTGGCCGGCAGGCTCATCGAACCCGGATGCATCGCCAGCGGCGGCCCGTCGGGGAGCTTGGGATCGAGGACGAAGAACGTCGGCCACAACGACACGGGATGGGCCTTCAAAAACGACGCGTTCACCGGGCGGTCGGTGTCGACGGCGGCAAAGACGACCCGATCGGCAAAGGCGCCCAGGGCGGCCGTGTCGAGCACCCCGTGCTGCATCGACAAACAGGTGTGACACCAGGGGGCCCAGGCATCGACAAACAGCAGCTTCTGCTCGGCCAGGGCCAGGGCAGTGGCGGTGGCCAGATCGTCATGGATGAAGGTCGGTCCGGCATGCCCTGACACAGGCGCGGCGGGCGGCGGGGTGGCGGCCGGGGAGCGGCTGCATCCAATGCCCATGAGCACTGTAGACAAAAGTAGGACAGTCACGATGCGCATTCCAACGCCATGCCAGACGCGGCGGCGGCAAACAACGCATCAGACTTTCCGACCCTCCCCCAGAATTGGCAGAGGGTCGGCGGATTGGCGGAGGGTCGGCGCGCCGCGCGCCCGGGTGGGGGACTCCGGTCTCTTTGCAGTGACCCCTTGCCACCACCGGCTGACGATGTTCTCACCCGCACCATGACGACGACGACGTCCGATCCCAAAGCCGCTGCTGCCGACCTCAAGCCCGCCACCGCTGCGCCGACGCCGGCGCCGGCGCCGCC
>CAJBHN010000372.1 GCA_903952805.1 uncultured Myxococcales bacterium
CCGTCGCGTTCACCGTCAATGCCGCTGCCGGCGAAGGCGAAGGCGAAGGCGAGGGCGAGGGCGAAGGCGAGGGCGAAGGCGAAGGCGAAGGCGAGGGCGAAGGCGAAGGCGAAGGCGAAGGAGAAGGCCAAGGCGAAGGCGACACCGAGGGTGGCTGCGCCAGCACCGGCATTGCCTCGGCGCCCATCTTCGGCGCCCTGGCGGCCATCGCGCTCACCGTCCGTCGTCGTCGGCGCTGACCCGACGCTCCTGATGCAGGCTCGACAACGCCCGGCCCTGGCCGGGCGTTTTTCTGTGGCCGACGTCGGCGACCAATCAATGCAACGGCATGAAAAAAGGCGCTTTTCAGCGCCTTCTTTCCGGGTAGACCGGGGTCAGCAGACCCCGACGCACGTGGCGTTCACCACGAAGCCTTGGTCACGCCAGGCAGCAGACCCTGGAGGGCCATGTTGCGGAACGAGATACGGTTGAGCCGGAACTTCCGGTACACGGCGTGGGTGGCGCCGGTGGCCTGGCAGCGACGGGTCACGCGAACGCGCGCGCTGTCACGGGGCATCTTGGCGAGGGCAAACATCGCATCGCGACGCTCGTCGTCCGTGAGGTTCTCGTTGATGATCTTGGCCTTCAGCTCGGTGCGCTTCTTGAGGTTGCGCTCCGAGAGGGCGATCTTCTTCTTCTCTTTGGCGATGCTGGAAGTCTTGGCCATGGCGCTGAATCCTTCTGCCGCGTCCTGCGGGAGTGATGACGGGCTCTGTCTACGGCGCCGCTTCGCCGATCGCAAGACCGATCCACCGGTTGGCAACCCGATCACCTGATTGAATCCCCGCAAGGACACCTGACAGAAGATCTCGACAGCCGCCGACGTCTCCACCCAACATCCATTTTTGTGCGGCCATGGCAGGACACCTCCAGCTGGCCATGGCTCCCGCCCACCTCCCCCGTCCAGGACTGACCATGTTCCTGCCCGTCCTCGCCCTCGCCCTGGGAACCCTCGCCGCCAGCACCGACGGCGCCAGCGCCGCCGACGGCAGCGTCCCCCTGACCCTTGACCTGGGCTCCCTGGTCGACCGGACCGTCCCCCAGGACGACGGGGCCTTGTTGCTCGCCGCCCGTCGCTCCCCCAACCGGCGCTCCCCTGTCCGCCGCACGCCAGTCGTCCCCGACCGCCGCGCCGCCAACGCCGCTCCCTCCCCGCTCAATGTCGGGCTGGCGGGGGCCGCTGGCGCCGCCATCGGCGCCTCGGTGGGCGCCATCGGCATCGGCGTCGCCGGCGCCTTCGCCACCCAGCTGGCCGGGCCCCAGCCTCCCGAAGTGGTCATCGCCACCGGCATCCTCGCCGTCGGCATCGCCGTCGCCACCCCCTTCATGGCCGGTCTGGGCGGCGGCGCCGGCGTCCTCCTCGCCGACAGCCGCAGCCGACCCGACGAGTGGCAAGGGCTCCTGCAATGTGCCTCCAGCGGCTATTGCGCCGGCCTGGCTGCCGTCGCCGGCCCCATCTTGGGCGGAGGCGTCGCCTGCGCGCCCCAGAGCTGCCTCAATCTGCCGGGCCCCGATCGTCCCGCGGAGTGGACCGCGGGGGCCGCCATCGCCGGCCTGGTGGCCGGGGGCCTCGTCGGTGTCGTCGGCGGCTACACGCTGGCTCCCGACAAAGCCGACCCCGCCCTGGCCATCGGCGTCGGCGCCTTCAGCGGCGCGATCCTGGGCTCGGCAGTCGCTGGCGGACTGGCGGGCGGCGTCGCCACCATGACGCGGCAGTAGCCGCGGTCGTCGTCATCGTCAGCGCTGCAGAAACGGCATGGGGTCTCGGGGTCGGCCGTTTTCACGCAATTCGAAGTAGAGCTTGGGCCCATTGTGGCTCTCGGTGTCGCCGACGAAGCCGATGGTCTGGCCGCGAGTCACCTCGTCATCGCGGCCGACCGACACGCGGGACAAATGAGCCGACAGTGTGTGGTGACCTTCGCCGTGGTCGACAATCACGATGCGACCGAAACCCCGCAGCCACCCCGTATGGACCACGCGGCCGTCGGCGACCGCGATGACCGGCGCGCCATCGTCGGCGCGCAACTCGATGCCGTTGGACACGATCTCGGCCCCGGTGTTTTCGTCGACGGTGCTGCCAAAGCGGCGGATGATGAGCGCGTCTGCGACCGGCCAGCTCAATGATGCGCGCAAGACCCCGGAGCGGCCCGTCGGCGGCCGATACCGTGGTCCCTCGGCGAGGCGGGCGACGAGTCGCTGCAACTCCCGATGGCGTCCCAACAGCTCGACCGCCGCGACCTTCAGCACCTGCCGCTCGCCGCGCACGCGCTCCAACGTGAGTCGACGTTCATCCCGCGTCGCCGACAACAAGGCCTGCTGCTGCATGACCAAGCGAGCCAAGGACGACGCTTCGGCCGTTCGCATGGCGAGGGCCGCGCGCTTGCCCATCGCCGAAGCCTCCACACGACGCACGTCCTTCACCAGACGTGCATCAGTCACAGCCAAGGTGGCCAGGTACCGACGACGCAAGGCCAAATCGGTGAAGTTCTCGGCACCCAGGATGGCACGGGCGGCGCCGCCGTCGCCGTCGGCCACCAGACCACGCAGCCGCACCTGCAGACGGGCACGCAACTGAGCGAGTTCGGTCTCGTCGACGCCGGCCTCGCGCTCCAGCGCACCCATCTGCTGACGCAATGAAGCCAATTGCTGCTCGGCGGCGCGGCGCTCGTCGTCGAGGCGAGCCACGGACTCATCGAGTTCACCCAACGACGTCACCAACGAACTCTCGGCGCTCTGCAGGCCATGAAGGGCGGCCTGCTTGCTCTCGAGTTCAGCGCGCAGCACCGCCAGCGTCGCCACCGCCTCGGTCACCGTCGGCGTTGTCGTCGGCGTTGTCGTCGGCGCCGGCGTTGGGGACGCAGCATCCTGGGAGAGGCCCGACGCCGACCACAACGTCGTGACGAGCACGGCGCCGGCCATCGCCTGCACCAGCACACCGGCGACGCGATGGGCGTTCATGGTCGGCCCTCCCGCAGCAGGCGCCACACGCTGAGGCCGGCACCGACGACGCCAAGGACACCGCCGCCAACGACGACCAGCGCCAGCACCCACGGCGGCAACGGCTCGAAGGCCAGCGCCCCCATCGTGCCCGACAGGGCCACCCCCACCACCCGCGCCAACGACGAATGGGCGACGCCCAACGCCAACAGACCCAACAGGGCGCCACCAATCCCCTGCGCAATGCCCGTGAGCATGAGGGGGGCGGCGACGAAGGCATCAGACGCGCCCACCAGCTTTTGGATGGCGATTTCGTCCTTGCGGACCAACACCATCAGGCGCACGGCGTTGCTGACGACGACGACGACGACCAGGGCAATCAGCACGGCCAGGAACCCACCGGCGCCGTACATGAGACGCAGCAGGGCATCGACGCGAGCCAGCTCGCCGCCGGGGTGGGCGACCTCGTCAACGCCGGCGACGCCGCCGATGGCCGTTACGAGGGCTGCCCGAGCCTCGGGACTGTCTTGCAGCGTGACCCGGGGAATGACCTCGACAACCCACGGCATCTGCAAGCCGGCGCCCTCCAGAGCAGCCCCACCGCGCAGGCCACGACGAGCGCGAACCAGCACCTCATCGGGGGTCATGACGGTGCATCGGTCCACGCCGGGCAGCAACTGGATCCGGGCGCGCACCTCCTGGGCCCCGGCGCCATCGACGTCGAGGTCAAGGAAGGCAACCGCCGCGACGCTCTCCGATACCGCGCTGGAAAGGGTGCGGAAATTCCACAGCAGCGTGCCAAACGCCGTCATCGAAAACAGACCGAGGGCGCTCATGACGACGGCGAAAAACAGGGGCAGTCCGCCATGACGCAGGCTGCGCAGGCCGTGCTTGATGACGCTCGACGAGACGGCCACGATCATGCCGCCCATCCGTCCCGCAGGGTGCGCAACGATGGCGGCTCGGCGAAGGCAGGCGCGTCGTGCACGACCCGGCCTCCTGCAAGCACCACCACGCGTCGTCGACCGGCGGCCAACAAGGCGGGGTCGTGAGTCGCGACGATGACCGTGGTGCCCCGCACATGCGCCGTCATCAACAACTCAAGGACCTCCTGGGCCCGCTCAGCGTCGAGGTTGCCGGTGGGCTCGTCGCACAACAGCACCGCAGGCTCGACCACGAGGGCGCGGGCGATGGCCACGCGCTGCTGCTCACCACCCGACAGCGCCGTCGCGGGCTGATGGGTCTTGTGGGCAAGACCCACCTCCTTGAGCACCGACAAGACGCGACGGGTGATGTCATCTCGTCGACGACCCTGCACCTCCAGGGCCAAAGCGACGTTGTCAAAGACCGTGAGCTCGGGCAGCAACTTGAAGTCCTGAAAGACCACGCCGATGGTGCGACGCACGCGAGCGACGTCGCTGTGTCGCAGGCGTGCCAGGTTTTTTCCCAGCAAATGCACCTGGCCGCTGGAGGCCTGCTCCGCACAAAACAGCAGGCGCAGCAGGGTGCTCTTGCCCGCCCCCGACGGCCCGGCCAACACCACGAACTCGCCCTTGGCGATGCACAAGTTGACGTCGACGAGGGCCGGCCGCTCGCCATCTGGATACACTTTGCCGACGTGAAACAACTCAATCACCGGCCCAGTGTCGCACGGCGCCACGCCTCCCCGGAAGAAAGCGGCCACCAGTGGCGCCATCAACCCACATGGTGGGTGTGACACCCCGCCCGCACCACGCTGTAGGGCCTGGTCGTCGGATGTGAGCGGATGTGGTCCAACGTCACGGTGGCACCTTCAGCGCCGCTGTCAGCAAATCAGCAGCAGCCGTGGCTCGTCACCGGCAGCGGTGTGGGGCGCGCGATGCAGGCAGGGCGGCACCGGACACCCGGGCCACGCCACCGCAATCCGCCACAGGGCTCCCACGCCGAACGCAAACGGATTGGCGTCGTCGACGGCGGCGTAGTGAAGGTCGAAGCTGCCGTCGCGAACGAATTCGGCAAAGCCGTCGTCGTCCGGGCCGTCGTACTCCTGCAGCAGGCGGGCTCGGATGGCAGGGGAATCGATCAGCCTGAGGGCGTCGTCGTTGTCCAGCCCCTCGCTGCTGCGGCCCCAATAGGTGCAGAGCCACGTATCGACTTCCACCGGCGCCCGGTCGGCGTGAAATGACATGACGTCGGTCGCCATCGCCAGGCCGCGATCATCGCGCGGGTAGCCGGTGATGCAGTTGAGCACCGGGTCGCGTCCAAGCTCGTCGAGCCGGCGCAGGTCGTCGAGCATGACGTCAGCGGCGACACGTCCGGCCCGACTCAGCGGCAGCTCCCGAAGCATGGTGGCATCGACGATGACCAGGCCAGCAGGCGGTGCCAATCGCCGGGCCACCTCGCCAAAGTCGCCATCCAGGCGGCGCGGCCAGCACAAGGCATTGACGCCGTCGTTCAGGGGACGACGCACGAGTTCGGCGAAACTCCCAACGATGGCGCGACGCGGTGTGATGGAAACGGTCATGACGCCCCGGCGGATGAAACTGCGTTCGACGACGACGACCACGACGACCACGACGACAACGACGACCACGACGACGACGACGACGACGACAGCTTCAGAGCAGCGTATCGTGGGCCACGCTCGTCAACCACTGGCGTTCGCATTTCTACTCAAAGGTCACCTTCGTCGGCGGCGTTCGCTGATGAGCTGGTCTGATTCGGCATCAAAACCAACACCATCAGCCGGGCGTGACCCGAAATGGCTGCCCCGATGCAGCCACGGGTTCAGCCCTTGGCCGTGACGGGATTCTGCCGCACCATGCCGGGTTCCGAGGAGCAGGCATGACACGCGGCATCGTGGCGCGGCTGTGGCGCGGCGGTGGCGCGGCGGTGGCGCGGCGGTGGCGCGGCGGTGGTGCCCCGTAGTCACAGGTGGGTGGATGTGGCCCATGATGGGCAAATGTCACTCCTTCGACTGTTTCGCGTGGCGGGAATGCTGACGACGCTGTGGGCCACCGGCAGCCTGCTGAGCGGCTGTCAGACCCCAGCGCCGCCCCCGAGCCCCGCCACCAACGACAGCCTGGCAGGGCCGTCGCTGCCGACGTCGGCGACGGCGGCGACCTTGTTGCGGCGGGCCCAAAGCGGTCCCGATGTGCTGCTTTTCCCGGCCCGGGGCGGGGGCGGCCATCATCACCACACGGCGCCGACGACAGCAGCGGCACCGCCAGCAGCGGCACCGTCGACGACGCCGGCTGCGGACGTGACCGACGCCGGCCCCATCAGGCTCGACGCTGATGAAAACGCTGCGCTGCACCAGGGGCACAAGCCATGACGATCTCGCCCTCCCTGGCCGCCGGCGGCGGGACCGCGCTGCGCGCCGCCCTCATCGTCGCCATGCTCATCGTCACCATGGCCAACAGCGCGTGCACGCCGTCGCGGCAAGAGATGCAGCGCGACGTCAACAGCGCCCTGCCCGAGGCCATCGCCCGCCGCAGCCGCTGGTTGGGCGCTGACGACGACAAAGACCGCGCGGTCCAGGAGGCCGTCAAGGCCCTGCTGCAACAACCCCTGACCCCCGACGGCGCCGCCGAAGTTGCCCTCGTGCGCCATCGCCGGGTGCAGCTGGCCTACGAGAGCCTGGGGCTCGCCCAGGCCGACCTGGTCGACGCTGGACTGCTGTCGAACCCGCGGCTGGCCCTCGCCGCCCACTTCCATCAAGGCAGCCTGCCGTCTCAACAGGCGCAGCCACCGGGCATTGCCGTCGACGTCGAATGGCCCTTTTTGTCGGTGCTGTTTCTGGCCCAGCGCACCTCGATCGCCGAGGCCCGCCAAAACGCCGCCGCCGCCCGCGTCATCGACGAAGTCCTCGCCACCGCCGCCGACGCCCGCCGCGCCGTCGTTCGCCATGCCGCGGCCACTGAAGTTCGCCGCCTGCAGCGCGCCGACGTCGAAGCCGCCGAGGGCAACCTCGTGCTCGTCCGCGAAAACACCAGGGCCGGCAATCAGACCCCGCTTGACCTCGCCGAGGAAGAGCTCGCCTACCAACAGGCGCTGCTCATGGCCGCCGACGCCGAGCGCGACGCGACCCTGACCCACGAAGCGCTGAAGCAGGCGCTGGGCCTGTTTGGCGGCGAAGGCGACGTCGACGTGGTGGCGCTGTCGTCGTTGCCGGCCCTGCCCGTTCCCGACGCGGCCATCGTCGTTGACCCCGCCGAGCTTGAGGTCGAGGCCATCCGCCGCAGCTATCGTTTGATTGCCATGCAGCGAGACCTCGATGCCGCCGCTCGCGACCTCGGCTACGCGTCGGTCCGCCGCTTTCTGCCCGACCTCGACGTGGGCCTGGTCGCCGACGTTGACGGCAGCGACGTCGCGGTGGGTCCATCCGTCGGTGTTGGCCTGCCGATCTTCAACCTCGGTCAAGGTGAGATGCTGCGCCGCGAAAGCCTGCTGCGACGAGGTGCGGCCGATCTGCAGCGAGCAGCCGTCGCCTTGCGGGCCCAGGCTCGCCAAACCGCGGTGGCACACGAACTCAACCTGCGTCGGTCCCATCAACTCACCACGCGCATCATCCCCCAACACCTGATCGTCGTCGACGAACTCGAGCGGCGCCTCAATGGCATGCTGCTGTTCCCGTCGCGACTCTTCGCGGGGCGGCGGGGCTTTTTGCAGGCGCGGCGACAAGAGACCGAGGCACGCCGTGACGCCTGGCTCACGCGCATCGACGTCGAGCAACTGCGTCAAGGAAGCACGCCGTTCATGTCGCCGATGTCGTCGATGTCGTCGACGGCCGGTTCGCAGGCCAACCCTTCATACTCGGCTCAGGGGCACGACTGATGGTCACACGACGCGAACTCTTGCAGACGACGGCCGCGGCGGCAGCGCTGTCGACGACGCTGGCGAAGTCGGCGGCGGCGACGTCCTCGACGTCGTCGACGGGGGCGGCCCCGTCATCGGGCACGGGGCGCACCTGGACGCCCAACGGCGAGACCCTGGCGAGCCACGCCAGCCGCGGTGCCAGGGTCATGCACCTCGTCGCGGAGGAGGTGGAGCATGAGTTCTGCCCCGGGCTCAAGGCGCGCTGCTGGGGCTACAACGGACGCACCGTCGGACCCACCATCGAGGTCGTCGAGGGAGAGCGGGTCCGGATCTACGTGACCAACCGGCTGCCCGAGCCAACCAGCGTGCATTGGCATGGGCTGGTGCTGCCCAACGGCATGGATGGTGTCGCGGGCCTGACCCAGCGCCCCATCCAGCCCGGGGAGACTTTTGCCTATGAATTCGACTGCTTGCGGGCTGGCACCTACATGTACCACCCGCATTATGACGAGATGACGCAGATGGCGATGGGCATGATGGGCATGTTCATCGTGCTGCCCAGACGCGACCCGCGGCCGGTCGATCTCGACGTCGTCATGATGTTGTCGGAGTGGTCGGTGCCGGCCGGTGGCTCACGTCCAAACCCCCTGGCGATGGCGGACTTCAACATCCTGACCATCAACTCGAAGGCTTTTCCCGGCACCGCTCCCGTCGTCGTCAAGACCGGCGCCCGCGTGCGCTTCCGCATCGGCAACCTGAGCGCCATGGACCACCACGCCATGCACCTGCATGCATTTCCATTCACCGTCGTGGCCACCGATGGCGGCGAGGTCCCGCCGTCGGCGCGCTTCCCCGAGGTGACCACGCTGGTGGCGGTGGGCTCCACCAAGACCCTGGAATTCACCGCCGCCCTCGACGGCGACTGGGCATTTCATTGCCACATGACCCATCACGGCATGAACCAGATGGGGCACGGCTTTCCGAGCCTCATCGGCGCCGAGTTGACGCAGGTGAAAGCCCGGCTCGCCAAGCAGTCGCCGTCGGTGATGCTGATGGGCGAAGCCGGCATGGGCGGCATGGCCGACATGTTTGAGATGGAGGGGATGAAATACCCCGCCAACAGCATCCCGATGAAGGGGGGCAAGGGACCGTTCTCGATGATCGAGATGGGCGGCATGTTCACCGTCGTCAAGGTGCGGCCGCCCGCTCAGCTCGACGACGAATGGTACCAACACCCCAAGGGGACCGTCGCCGACCTCGCCACCGCCGCCGACCTCGCCGCCGACGGCGTCGTCGTGCCTGCGACCGGGGTCTCGGCCAAGACCTGAACGACCTGCGATCAGCGACCGGCAGCAGGGACGGGGCTGCCCTGGCAGGCGTCGGGGGGCGAGACCCCAAGCAGGAAGGCCACCGACGCCGCCACGTCGCGCACGTCGACGCGTTGGGCAAAGCGACCCCGCTGCACACCCGGTCCGCTCAGCAACAACGGCACGCGTCGGTCGTAGCTGTAGACGGTGCCGTGATCGGTGCCCGTGCCGAGGTATTTCTTCTCGGTCATGAGCACCCGCGGCTCGGCCCGAACAAAAAGCAGGCTGGAGCGACCAGGCGGCGCCGACTGACGCATGACCTCGTGGAAGCTGTCGAGATCGGGGCGGCCGGGACGCATATCGTACACGCGAGCCAACCCGGGCATGTCTTCGACCGCCGTGGCCACGGCACCAAAAGCCGCGTCGGTGGCCGTCGTGCTCAGGTCGCTGACGTCGACAAAGAGCTGGGGGGGAAAGAAGCCCTGCACCCGCGACGAGCCATCCTTGCGAGGAGCGACGCGCTGCAGGGCGCGGTCGGCGGTGGCGACCACGTCTTCATACGTCACGGTGGGAGCGATGAAGCCAGCGGCGTTGACGGTCTGCGGCAGGGGCTGCACGCCGTGGTCCGAGGTGACGGCGACGACGACATCACCGCGCACGCGCTGGCGCACGTCGACGAGGAAACGACGCAGGCTGTGGTCGGCACGGCGCAAGGTGTCGAGCTGTTCGAGGCTCTCGGGCCCGTAGTTGTGGCCCACGACGTCGGTGGTCGACACGCTGACCACCAGCAAGTCGGGCTCGTCATCCTGGCCAAGGCCCTCGTGGTCGACGGCGGCCAGCGCCAACGCCAAGAGGTCGTCGATGCTCTGGGGCGTCAAGCGATAGGCAGAGAATTGATCTTTGACGTCGACGACGTCTTTCAGGTGGTGGGGAAAGGTCTTGCCCATGCCCTTCAAGCCGCCTTCGCCGGCGCGGTCATCGTCGGGGACGAGGCCCTGCAGCGACGGCGGGACCGCCAGGGGCTCCCAGGTGCCGCTGGCGCGGGCGGTCGCCGGCAGCGACGCGCCTTGTTCCAGCAGCCAGGGGGGCAGGGTGTCGCGATAGGCTGTCGACGTCGTGTACCGCCCCAATTCGCGGTCATACCACACAGCCAAATCGCCACTTTGGCCGGCGCTCAAGACGGCGGCGCGGTCCTTGTGGCTGAGGGTGACGACCTTGGCTTTGCCGGCACTGTCGGCCTTCATGGCATCGCCCAGCGTGGGCACCAACAGCATCTGCGGGCTGCTGCCGCGGGTCAGGCGGCCAGCGGGGTTGTCGACGGTGGGCGCCAGCACCGGATGCGCGTCGTCCTCGGTGACGTAGCGGGGCTTGCCGTCTTGGTACCAGGTGTTGGTGGCGATGCCGTGGACGGCGGGATTGGCCCCCGTCAACAGCGTGGCGTGACCAGGGGCCGTCTCGGTGCCGGCGTAATTGTACCAGGCGCTGTAGGTGGCGCCGTCGAGGCCACCAAAGCCTCCCTTGCCAAAGAAGGGCTCGGTGCGCTCCAACAGCCACATGGGCAGTTGGTCAAAGACCACGACGACGGCGAGGCGCGGCCGGGCCCGCACCGGCGTACTGGCCGTCATGGCGACGGTGGAGCAAACGACGAGGGCGGCAAGCAGCGGAGACAAGCCACGAAGCACAGGCATGAGGGACATCCTGACCCGACGACGACGTCTGAGACAATGGCAGATTCATACCCCGGTGCGATCGCCCCACAGCACCTTGTGCAACTGCACCTGAAAGCGCACCGGCAGCCGGTCGGCGACGATGCGCTCCGCCAGCCACGACGGCGACAGCGCGTTGGCCGCCGGCGAAAACAGCACCGTCACGCCGGCTGGGATCGGGCGCGTGCGCACCTGTTCGACGGCCCAGGCGTAGTCAGCCTCGTCGACGAGCACGAACTTCAACTCGTCGAGGCCGGGCTTCAGCAGGGGCAGGTCGGCCCAGCGATGACGCTGGTGCTCACCGGAAGCGGGGGTCTTGACGTCGACAATCAAGCGGGCGCGTGCATCCAGGCCGGCGAGGCCAACGGCGCCCGACGTCTCCACCAGCACGGTATGGCCCCGGTCGAGCAGCATGGTGAGGAGGTGGGGCACCGCGGGCTGCAGCAGCGGTTCGCCGCCGGTGAGTTCCACCAGCGGGATGCCCCAGTCAGCGACGGCCGTAACGACCTCGTCGACGGTGCGGACCGTGCCGTGCTCGAAGGCGTGGGCCGTGTCGCAGTAGCTGCAGCGCAGGTGGCAGCCGGTGGTGCGCACAAACACGCAGGGGACGCCTGCCCAGCTGCTCTCTCCCTGCACCGAGGCGTAGATCTCATGAACCAACACCGACGGCGTGGCCGTATGCGCCAGCACCTTCAGGGGCTTGATGCGGGCCGCGGGGGGCGTGGCGCGTTCCTCGTCGCTGAGCATGCCGTCTTGGTACTGCCGTCGAAGCACGGACGAAAGCCCCGTTGGCGACACCCGTGGTGTCTGGCCAGGTGGCTCGCTACATGGTGGACATGAAACTCGTCGTTGCCGCCCTCACCGCCGTCACCCTCGTTTCGTCGTCGTGCGTCAGGGCCGACGCCCAAAGCGCCCACGCGGCGACGACGCCTTCGACGCCGTCGACGACGACGCCTTCGACGCCCCCGGCAGTGGTCCCCGCGGGCCCCCTCGGGGTGGTGCTGACCGAGTTCGAACGGCTCCACCAAGACCTCGCCAGGGACAGCGCGGCGAACCTGGCGGCCATCGTTGGACGCCTCACACCAGCCAGCGACGCGCTCACGGCCGCCGGCCATCCCCAGGCCGCGGCCATCGCCGCCGGCGTCACGGCGCTTTCAGCCGCCCTGCCCGCTGCCGGCGCCACTGCCGACCTCAAGGTGGTGCGCGTGGCCTTCGGTGAACTGTCCCGTGGCATCGTCGGGGCCATCGCCGCCGATCCCACGCTGCAGGTCGGCCGCTTCCTCTACCAATGCCCCATGGCCAAGGGCTACCAGCGCTGGGTCGAGCTGAAGCCCCGTATGGAAAATCCCTACATGGGCAGCCGGATGCTCGAATGCGGCAGCGCCGTCGTCGCCTGGACCGTCGACGGCTGATCAGGCGGATGTGGTGAATCTCCCCACCCCCTCGCTGGCCGTCGACTGGACGGGTACATGAATCACATGCGTCTGCCTCTGTTGCTGCTCGTGTTGGGTGTGCTCGCGGCGCCGTCGGCCGGCGCCAGCAGCGCCCCCTGTGCGACCATGGCTTTGCGGGACCTGCCTTCCCTGGCGCTGGGCAGCACGGGCATCGGTGACCGCCCCGTCCTCGACGACGGCGCCGACCTGACCCTCATCCACGACACCCTGCCGCTGCGGGTCCATGGGCGCCTGGGCGGTGAGGCCGCAGCGGCGCTGGTCTTGCTTGAACTTGGCCGGGCCTGGACCCTGCAGGTCGACGGCGCCGGCTTCTCGCCTCCCCTGCCCGACGACGTGGGCTTCGACGACGACGGCGGCAGCGCCGCCCTCGACGTCTATCTGGCCCCGCTGCCCGCCGGCGCGGGTGCTGTGACGGTCTCGGGCGAAGACATCGATGCCGACGTCGACCACGACCGACGACCAAGCTTCATCGTCATCGCTCCGGGCCAGCCCGACGACGTCATGGCCGCCGCGAGCCACCATGAGTTCCAGCACGTCCTGCAATTCGGCATCGACGCCCGGGAAAGCATCATGTGGTTTGAAGCCACCGCGGTCGCCTTCGAGGTGCGGGGACGCCCCGACGTGCGCTCGTGGATCGACGCCGTCCCGGTCTTTCAGCGTCAGCCGCAGGCGCCCATCGCTGCCGACGGCCTGGCCTTCCAGCCTTTTTCCACCGACGACGATGTCCGCCTCGAATATGGCGCGGCGCTGTTTGCTCTCTATCTCGACGACGTCCACGGACGCGACGATGGCACCGTGTTGCGCGAGCTGTGGCAGGAAGCTGCGGGCACCCGCCGCGAAGCGGGGGTCGACGGCGGGGCCGACGTCGTCGTCAACGACCCCGACTGGCTTGGCGCGCTGCGGGTCCGCACCGATGTCCCGGCTCTGCTGGTGGACTTCGCCGGCTGGCGGGCCCTGACCCCGCCGCTCGCGGTCGACGACGACGGCCCCACGGCCTACGCCCTGCCCGGCGCCGCCGGACTCCGCGGCCAGCGGGTCCTGCTGGAGCGCCTGAGCGGCACCACCCGCACCACCACCCGCAGCGAAGGTCCCTTTGTCGGCGGCTGTCAGGTCACGTCGGCGTCGGCGCCGGCAGCGGGACCGGCGCTGACGCCGTTGTTCGTCCACGCCGACAGCGTCGATGGCCATCAGCTGGGTGCGGTGATCGTCACCATGAAGGATGGCGTGGCCAGCCGCACGGCGTCGCTCCCAGGCAGCGCCGGTGCCGACGGTGCCGTCGTCGTCAACGCCACCATCGAGGCCGGCGCCGAAGTCGTCGTCGCCGTCTGCGACGTCAGCATCGACGACGCCGACGGCGCCCCCGACTTCGCTCCC
>CAJBHN010000373.1 GCA_903952805.1 uncultured Myxococcales bacterium
CCATGGCGAACGGGTTGTGGGCGAGGGACGACACGGTCGCGCTGAGACCAAAAGGGACGGCGACGACGACGACGTGTGGTGCCGTCGCCTCCGGGGTTTCAACCAGAGATGCCGGGAGCGGCACCGGGCCCTGCAGGATGCTCAGCACGGCCCTCGAGGGGTCAAGGCGCACAACCTTGGCCTGAACGTGCAGTGGCGGGCTGATGCCGTCGCCGGTCAGCGTAAGCTCCAAAACCTCCAGGGGTCGCAACTCCCGCTCGGTCTGCACCACGAGGGCCCCGCGGCCGATGGTCTGCTGCCACGCCTCGCGGGCCGCCCGCGCGCTTGGCCAGCGCACGGAACCGTCTGCGGTCAGAACAGGCAAATCCCACATGGCAGAGGGGAGTGTCGTCGATATGTGACGAGTTACAAAATTCTCAGGATCATCGTCCGGTGCTGAACCACGCAGGAGTCCGTCATGTCTCAACTTGCCCCCGAGCTTCGTTCCCGGATCGAGACCATCCTCAAGGCCGATCGCGTCGTGCTCTTCATGAAGGGAAACCGCCAACAGCCACGCTGCGGCTTTTCGGCGACGGTGGTGGGCATGCTGGACGAGCTGCTCCCGACCTACGCCACCGTCGACGTGCTCGCCGACGCCGACATTCGCGAGGGCATCAAGACCTACGGTGACTGGCCGACCATCCCCCAGCTGTACGTCGACGGCGAACTGGTTGGTGGCTGCGATATCGCCAAGGATCTCTATGCTTCGGGCGAGTTGCACACGCTGCTGGGCGTCACCAGGGAAGCTCCCAGGCCGGTCAGCATCACCATCACCGCTGCCGCTGCCGCCGTGTTGCGAGATGCCCGCGACAACGAGGAGCCCGGCCAGCGCTTTCTGCGCATCGGCGTCAATGGACGCTTCCAGCATAGCCTGAGCTTCGGCCCCGAACTCGTCGGCGACGTCGGGACCGAGAGCGAAGGCATCGCCATCCGCGTCGACGCGCAAAGTGCCAAGCGGGCCAGCGGCGTTGTTATCGATTGGGTCACCGCTCCCCAGGCCGGTTTCCGGATCGACAATCCCAACGAGCCACCCCGAGTCCGCCAGGTCGGTGTCGTCGAGATGAAGGCCAGGCTTGACGCCGCTGCCGCCGCCGCCAGCCCGCTGCGTCTGTACGACGTGCGCACCATGGACGAGTGGCAGCGGGCGCGCATCGCCGGCGCCATCTTGGTCAACGACGGCGTCCGCGACGAGATTGCTGGACTGCCCAGGGAAACGCCCTTGTATTTCCATTGCCACCACGGTGGCCGCAGCCAGGCCGCCGCCGAACTGTGGCTCAAGCAGGGCTTCACCACCGTCTACAACGTCGAGGGCGGCATCGACGCCTGGTCACAACAGGTCGACCAGCGCGTCGCCCGGTACTGAGGCCGGGCCGACGATGGCTTGGCGTGACGACGTCTGGATGGCGGTGTGTGGCGTGCCCCGGGGGCGCGTCGTCTCCTACGGCGATGTGGCGGGGTTCCTGGGGCATCCCATGCGCGCCCGTCAGGTGGGCATGGCCCTTGGGGCTCTCGACGAGGCCGCCGCCCGGCGCATTCCCTGGCAGAGGGTGGTCAACGCCCGGGGCTATCTGTCGATCCGCGGTGCGTTCGCGGCCAAAGACGTCCAGCGCGCCCTGTTGCGGTCGGAGGGCGTCGTCGTGGGCGACGACTACGTGGTCGAGGACTTCGCCGTCGTCCGCTGGCTGTTTCCGGGCCCGAGCGAGGTGAACAGCGGTCACCACGCTGGCGCTGACGAGTTGGGGTAGGCTTCGCAGCGATGTTGACCGCCTTCGCCGCTCTGACCCTGCTGTTGTGTGCGGTGTCGCCCGCCCAAGACCTTGCGGAGGCACGCACCGCCGAGGCTGAGTTGGACTATCAACGGGCCAAGAGCCTTGTCGTTGGGCTCCTGGGTCGGTCGGATTTGAGCGAGCAAGAGCGCCTCGAATCCCATTTTCTGGCGGGCCAGATTGAGCGGATCCTGGGCAACGACGCCGAGGCCCGCGTCCATTTTGCTGCTGTGCTCAGCAAGCGTCCCCAATGGGCCCTCGGGCCCGAGATCCCGCCCAAGGTCCGCACGTTCTTTGAGCTGGTCCGGATCGAATTGCAGCAAAGCCAGCGCAGCGACGAGCTCACCGCATCAGCACTGTCATCATCGTCGTCATCATCGTCATCATCGTCGTCACCATCGTCGTCACCATCGTCGGCGGCGCCCGGGGAGGTGGTTTTGATGTCGGCGGGAGTGTGGCCCGTCGTGGTTGGCAGCGCCGGCATCGCGCTGGCCGCTGGCGTCACCGCTGGCGTCATCGGCGAGCTGATGTTCTCGCAGACCGACGTGGCGTTTGCAGAACGAGCCGTCGGCCGCACCGTCGCCCTGACCGGCTGGGCGGGGGCAGGCGTGGGCGCCCTTGTTGGCGTCGGCGGTCTGGCCCTGCTGGTCGCCGGCGAATAACACCGCGGTGCGCGCCGGCATCCAGCGACCACGGCGAACTCTCCCCGAGACAAGACGCCTCTGGGGCCAGCACGCATACGACGGTACGTTTCGATGTCAGCGTGTCGTCAGTCGACGTCACCAAATCGTTCTCGCATTTCGAGAAATTCCAGGAATTCGGCGAGCTTCACGACGTCGGGAACCCGCAGCACCTTTGGGTCGGGGTCCTGCAGCACCAGTCGGGACCGTTCCAGGCGGGCCAGCACCTCCCTGGTCTTGGTGGGGCTGACGCTGGTGTGCTCTGCCAGGGCGTCAGCGTGGGTGCTCAGGCGGACCGCGCCGTCTGGGCCGCGGGGGGCGTTGTGGGTCATGGTCAACAGGGCGTGGACGATGCGACTGTTGGCGTCGCCGAGCAGCAGATTTTCGATTTGGGCGTTGGCGATGTCGAGCCGACCCGCCAACTTCCTGATCATCCGCACCGCAATCTCGGTGTTGGCTTTGATCATGGCCTCAAAGGTTCGCGGGTCGAGCACCAACAGCTGGGCGTCTTCCAGCACCACCGCCGACGCCGTCCGCGGCTTCTCGTTGATGATGCTCATCTCGCCGAAGAACTCGCCGGCGGGCAGGTCCGCCAGCGTCTTTTCCACGCCGCGAATGGTGCGGGTGAGGCGCACCTTGCCGGACTGGATGACGTACATCTCGGTGCCGGGCTCGCCTTCGCGGAACAACACCGTGCCAGCGGGGGCCGTGCGGCCAAAGCGCTCAATCAAGCTCATGGCTGACGTTAGCGTGCCGTTGGGACGGTCGCCACGATTCAGCCAGCCAACCGATCAGCGGCGGGTGGTGGCCCGGGTGCGCTGAGCGACGTCGCCCCCGCGCTCAGGGCCCGGCGACGTCAGCGGCAGCAAACGCTCCTCCAGGAGTTCAGCGGCGGCGGCGATGTCGCCGAGGGAGGCGAGGGCGTTGTCGTCGTTGCCCACCGCGTTGGCCAGGGCCGGGCGAGCCAGGGCAGCGGCCCGCGATCTCACGTCAAGCAGGGTGCAGCCATCATCGAGACCGAGACGGCGGCGCGCGGTGGCCTCGTCCAGTGCCGGCTGCACACGGCTGCTGGCCATGTCGCCGTCGCCGTCGCCGTCGCCGTCGCCGTCGCCGTCGACGTCGCCCCGCTCGGTGAACGCGGATTCAACCTTGCCCTTCAGCGACGTGCCGATGGAACTGCCGAGGACTGCGATCCGGTCGATGATGGACATGCCCGTAGTGTACCGCCGAATCGCGGTGCTTGCGCAGGAGGCGTCGGGTGCGGAAGCTTGGGACATGCGTGTCAGTGAAGCCGTCTTGCATATCGCCGCCGACGACGAGGCCGTCCGCGACGTCGCCCTCGCCACCTTGCTGGGGGACAAAGCAGCGGCGGTGTCGGCGCTGACGGCGGCGCTGTCGTCGTCGTCGTCGATGATGACATCAAAGCGCTTCATGCAGTCTGTGCGCCTGGTGGCGGCTTTTGGTGGCACCAGCGCCGTACCAGCCCTGCTGGACGCCCTCGACCGCGGCTCCCTCGGCCTCGACGAGCGCGCGGCTGTGGCCGAAGCCCTCGCCGACCTCGTCGACCACCGCCATCGGGGCGATGCCCGCCTGAAGCGCCACGCTCTCGCCCTGAGCAAAGAGCTGCTGGCTTCGGTCCGCAAGGCCACCATCGCCATGCTGATGGCCATCGCCGACGCCGACGCCGAAGCCCGCCTCGCCGCCATCGCCGCCGCCGACAGTGACCCGGGTCTGCGCCGCCTTGCTGGCGACGCTGTCGCCCTGCTCCGGGCGCATCGAGCCTCTGCGGCGACCGCGGGTGCACAGCACGCCGGCATCCCCGAGGGAGGCCTCGCGATCGACTTCGAGGCCATGCTGGCGGGAGCGTCGTCGTCACCGTCGTCGTCGCCGTCACCGTCGCCGTCGCCGTCACCGTCGTCGTCACCGGACTTGCCCGCGGGCGGCATGGTCTTTGACTTAGAGCACATGGTTGGCTTGCACGCCGGCGGCGTTGTGGCGGCGCCCACGGCGGTCCCTCCTGCCGACGAGCGCGAGCTCCTGTTGCAGCGCCTGCGCGACCCCCGCTGGGCCGAGAGGCAGAAGGCTGTCGACGCCGTCGTCGCTCGTGGACGGGAACTCGTTCCCCAGCTCATTGAGCGGCTGGGCCCAGACCCCGCTGCCCGCATGGGCATCTGCCTGGCGCTGGGCAAGTTGCAGGCGCCCGAGGCAGCGTCGTCGTTGTTGATGGTGGCCACCGGCGAGGCCCGCACGCAAGACGAGCGCGATCTGCAGGCGGTCGCGCTCAAGGCCCTGGCGAACTCGCTGACCGGCACCGAGGAAGGCATCGCGCCACTGCTGCTGCCGTTGCTGAAGAGCCCTGACGCCTTCGTGCGTGCCGGCGCCATCGTCTGCCTGGGGCGCCTTGCTGATCGCATTGGAGCTCGGGCCGCCGCCGTCATGCTGGCATCTGATCCCGACGTCGAGGTGAAGAAGGCCGCCGCCATCGCCATCTCGGAATCCGTCCGCGAAGACCACACTGAACTGGTGTTGCCGCTGCTGTCGACGTTGTCGGCGCTGCCGTCGCCGCCCTCCGAGGGATTGGAGGCCATCCTCATCGCCTTGACCCGGATCGACCTCGACGGCGCCGCCATCAAGGTGCGCGTGCGTCATCGAGTGCGTCGCCTCGTTTTTGGCATGACCGCCGCGCAGCGTCGCCTGGCCATCACGGTCTTGGACCGCTGCTACGACGAACACGATGAGCCGCCCGTCTGGGTGGTCGACGACGTCCTCAATCGTTTGGGCGATGGGGCTGTCGACGTCCGCATCATCGCCGCGTCCTTCATCGCCCGCTTTTTGCCCGCCGGTCACCCCGACGCCGTGCGGCGCCTGGAAGACGCCCTGGAACGCGGCGAGCGCACCGTGTCCCTGTTGTGCTGTGATGCCCTGCGTCGCCACGACACCGCTGTTGCCCACGCCGCCCTGACGGCGGCCAGCGCCGACCCCGACGAGCCCATCGCTGCGCATGCCCTGGCGCTGCTGACGGCGTTTACGCCGACGAGCGCGGAGTGGACCAAAACGTCGTCGTCGTCGTCGTCGTCGTCGTCGTCGTCGTCGTCGTCGTCGTCGTCGTCGTCGTCGTCACCATCGAGTTCCCGGCGCGTGCGCGTGGCCCAGGGCGGCGCCGACAACGTCGTCATGGCCAAGGATGCCGAGCCCGATGGCCGCGGTATCGACCGCAGCGGCCCGTCTTCGACCTGAACTACTTCGTTTTGAACTCGAAGACGCCGTCCCAATCTTTGGGTGGTGGTTCCGCGCGGAAGTGCGCCACGCGCTCCAGGAACAGGACGCTTGGAGGATCGCCGCCCGGGCGGGCTGCGGCGGCCGTCTTGAAGCACCGTTCGGCCTCGTCCCAACGCTGGGCCTGGAAGTGGGCAAAACCCTTTTCGAACGGGCCCACGAAGGCGGCGGTGGCGGCAGGCATGGGCCCCTTGCTGATGATCTCGAAAATGCGGACCGGGTCCTTCTTGCCCTTGACCCGGACGGCGTCGAGGATGCGCCCGTGCACCACATGCTTCGCCATGTCGTAGGTCACCTCGCTGACGATGATGTGGGTGCCGTAGGTCTTGTTGGTCCCTTCCAGCCGTGAGCCCAGGTTCACGTTGTCACCCAGCAGCGTGTAATTCCTCATGCGCGTCGAGCCCATGAATCCCACCCGCATCAG
>CAJBHN010000374.1 GCA_903952805.1 uncultured Myxococcales bacterium
CCGCCGCGAAACGCCAGCCGCACCAGGCCCGGTGCCAGCAGCTCCCAGCGGTCGTCGGGGTTGGCCGTCGGCGCCTCCTTCAGCCCCAGCCGAAAGCGACGGGGTTCGTCGGCGTAGACGGCGGCGTCCTCGACGTCGGTCAGCACCAGCGTGCCCAACACGGCGCCGCTGTCGTCGACGAAGCAGCCCAACAGCGGCGCCGGCGTTGCGCGTTGCCAATCGCGGGCCAGGCGGGCCCGGGCGCAGCCCTCCTGCGACGGCCGCCCGGATCCGGTGGCGCAGCCGGCGGCCAGCAGCAGCGCCGTCGTCGCCACCAACCGGAAAACAGATGGACATTCGAGCGTCTGCATGAATGTCCCTGTATCCCGCACGGAAGTACCCCGCCACGCTTGACCGCGGCGTCGGCGTCGTTACGATCCCGATGTTGGCTGCCCAGCGAACCGCTGATCGCCAGCAACCATCAAGACTTGAAGGAGCCCCCCCATGGCCGAAACCGTCAGCCTCACCCCCTTCGCCAAGGCCCCCGCTCCCACGCTGCCCGAGGGTTTCCCCGGTGAGCTCGTCGGCAGCGAAGAGTTCCCCCTCTCCTTCACCGACAAAGCCGTCGAGATGATCAAGTCCGCCCTCGACGAGACCGAAGGCGAAGACGGCGACTACCTGCGCGTCGGCGTCAAGGGCGGCGGCTGCTCGGGCTTTCAGTACAGCCTGAACTTCACCGACGAAGTCGACGACGAAGACCAGCTCGTCCTCGTCAACGGCGTCAAGGTCGTCACCGACGCGTTCTCCGCCAGCTACCTCAAGGGCACCGAGCTTGACTACGTCGAGACCCTGCAGGGGGCCGGCTTCAAGTTCAGCAACCCCAACGCCAAGCGCACCTGCGGCTGCGGCTCGTCGTTTTCGGCCTGAGTCCACGCGAAGACGACCTCACCCCCAGCCCCATTCCATGAATGGAGAGGGGAGCCGGAGGAAGAGGCCAACAACGAGAAAGGCGCCCGGGTGGGCGCCTTTTTCGTGGGCTGTCGCGTCGCTGACGGCCTCAGCCGGGCAGGGGAGGGGGCATGCCACCGGGCAGCGGCGGAGGGCCGCCGCCGCCGAAGAACGACGCCAGCGCGGGAATCTGCGCCGCTGGGGCCCAGGCGGCCTGACCGCTGGTCCAGGCCAGGGTGTCGCCCTTGATCTGGCCCATGGTCACGAACTGCTTGATGACTTCCATCGCCAGCGGGCCGACGTTTTGGCCGCTGATGCCGAAGTACCACTGCTGGGCCTGGGGCATCGGCGGCGGCGCCTGCATCATCGGCTGTTGGTGCTGCTGGTTCATCATCTGACCGGCCATCGCGAGGCCCATGCCCATGTTCATGCCCGCGCCGACGCCGCCACCGGCCCCGGCGTTGCCGACGGCATTGCCCATCTGGAACTGCTGGAAGGCCCCAAGGTTGGGCGCTGGCCCGAGGGTGCCGCTGCCGAGGGCGCCCATGGCCGAGCGCTGGTCGATGGCCTTCTGCACGCTCTCGGGGACGTTGATGTTGACGATCTGCAGGCTCGTGAGATCGAGGCCGTACTCGTCGTCGATCTGGACCTTGACCTTCTCCTTGATGAGCTCGCCCATGCGCGAGTACGACGACATCAGGTCGAGGGCGGCGATCTTCGCTTCACCCAGCACGTCGGCGACGGCCTGCTGGATGAGGCTGCGCATCACCTGACCGAGCTCTTCGGTGTCGTAGTGGCCGTCGGTGCCGACGAGCTCCTTCAACAGCAACTTGGGGTCGGTGCAGCGCAGCGTGTAGGTGCCGAAGGCGCCGACGCGGATGGCGCCGAAGTCCGAGTCACGCATCATCAGCGGCTGGGGCGTGCCCCACTTCAGACCGGCGATGGACTTGGTGGCGACGAAGTAGACCTCGCTCTTGAAGGGGGAGTTGAAGCCATGCTTCCAGCCCTTGAGCGTGGCGAGGATCGGCACGTTGGCCGTCGTCAGCTCGTACATGCCCTCGGTGAAGACGTCGGCGATGCGGCCCTGGTCGACAAAGACCGCCGACTGGCCGGGGCGCACGGTGAGCTTGGCGCCGTTTTTGATTTCGTTTTGGTAGCGGGGAAAGCGCCACACGAGGGTCTGGCCGTTGGTGTCGTCGAGCCACTCGATGATGTCGACGAGCTCGCCCTTCAATTTGTCGAAGAAACCCATGTGCTTTGCTCCTTGTGCGGGCCCCGGCGGGCCACAAACCGCGACCCGTCTACCACGGTGGCGGCGGCGACGGCGTGGACGGCGTCACGTTCGCGCGGCACGGGTGCGAGCGTGTCCCACCTGCAACGCGGGTGCAGGGCCGTCAGCCGCGGACGGCGTGACGACGACGGCGGGCCAGCAGCAGCAGCGCGGCCAGCGGAGCCAGTGACGGGGTGGGCAGACCGGCGCTGCAGCCGGTGTCGTCGCTGCCGCTGTCTTCGCCTTCGCCTTCGCCCTCGCCCTCGCCCTCGCCCTCGCCCTCGCCCTCGCCTTCGCCCTCGCCAGCGTCGATGGGGTCGGCGGTGCAGCCGGCGGCGCCGACGCCGCAGGTGTAGCCCTCGGTGATGGTGCTGCAGTCGGCCGAGCAGCCGCCGGACGCCAGCCGGTTTTGGTCGTCGCAGGCCTCGTTGTCGGCGCGCCAACCGTCGCCGCAGCTGCTGGCCATGCACTGGTCGTTTTGGTGCTCCCACGGGGCCTGGCCGTCGGCGCAGTGGTCGACGACGCAGGCGATGAAGTTGGCGCTGGCGCAGTCGACGTCGGCGGCGTTGCAGCCGCAGTCGCAGATGCCGTCGCCGAAGGCCGCGTCGTCGCAGCTCCACGCCGTGGGGATCTGGGCGGGCAGGGCGCCGGTGGCGAGCACGATCGAAAGAGCAGCGATGATCATGGCAGGGCTCCAATGGCGTTTTCGGCGTGCAGGGAGGCTTCGACGAGGTCGGCCGACGTTGCTGCCTCGTGCAGGACGCGGCTGTTGATGGCGAGGTCTGTGTGGCGCCACGCGAAGGCGTGGATGAACTGTGGATTGGCAAACACCGCCGTCGGCGTGAGGTCGTGGCGCGTCGACGAAAACGCATCGGGGCTGAGTTGCAGCGTGGGCGTACGGGCCAGCGCCGTTGCTCGCGCGGGGGCCGCCAGATGGCAGCGGGCGCAGTCGATGGTGGCGGTGTCGTGCAACGACGGATGCTCGACGCGGGCGGCGTGATCCCAGGCGCGTTGTTGCTCCTCGACGGTGGCCGCAGTGGCCGTGTCGTCCTTGAGCAGCAGCGAGAAGTCGTCGGCGCTGGCGCCCGACGGCGTCACCGACACGTCGATGGCCAGGGGGTTCTGCGACAGCACATGTTGCTGGATGGCCTCGCCGGGGGTCGGCGCGCCGTCTTCGAAGGCGCGGAATTCGAAGGTCCAGGCCGCGTCGTCGCCGTGGACCGTGATCTGCGTGAACTGCTGCAGCGTCGCCTGCGCCAACGCATCGCGAACCACTTCGGCCACAGCGATGCGACCCTCGACGTCGTCGAGCAGCGGATGCACGCCCAGGGGGCCGCGACCATCGAGCCCTTGTGCCAGGCGCAGCGCCATCATGCGGGCCACCGCCTGGATGACCCGGGGCTCATTGAGGCCCATGAACACGTGGATCGACGCGTCGCGGGCCTCGCCGTCGACGACGGGCTGCAGCACCAGCCGCAGCTGCGACTGACAGGGGGCATCGGGGCCGCCGACCTTGAAGCAGGGATCCAGGCGCGCCGCCGTCACCGTCAACGCCTCGCACAGCGTCTCGGGCTCATCAGTGCGGGTCAGGGGCTCAAAGACGGCGAGGTCGGCGCACGACAGAACCGGACCCAGGAACCCCTCGCCGCTGGCAGCGCCGGTGCCCGGCGGCAGGGGCCACACGAGGGCGACGTCGGTGAGTTCGACCCGGGCGTCGAAAGGCAGCACCGGCAGGGCTTCGTCGTCGCCGCCGACGCCGTCCACGCCGCCGCCGACGCAGCTGACGCTGCTGGCAATGACGATGGCGATGGGCAGCAACCAACGCAGCACGCAGACCTCCGAGACACCGCCATGGGCCCCAGGGGGCCAGCCGTGACCCGGATCGAGCATGACTGCGGACCAGGGTGCGACAAAGTCCCACCTTTGGTGGCCGCAGGGAAGGGCCGTCGACCCAGCCGAGGCCACTGGAAGGCGTGAGGACGGCAAGACGCACCGCTTCCCCGCATGCTACCGACGGTGATGGCTGGTGGTTGGTACGGCATCGCTCGCAAGCTCGCTTTCACCCTGGACGCCGAGCGGATTCATCGCTTGAGCATGACCGGCCTGGGCGCCTGGTCGAAAGTCTGTCGGGTCGACCTGCCCGTCGACGACATCGCTCGCGATCCGGCTTTGGCGCGCACGGTCTGCGGCATCACGTTTCCAAACCCCCTGGGTCTGGCGGCCGGCTTCGACAAGGACGCCGAATGTCTGCCGGCCTGGACTGCCCTGGGCTTTGGCTTCGTCGAGGTGGGGACCGTCACCCGCCACCCCCAACCAGGCAACGACCGGCCCCGGCTGTTTCGCCTGCCCGACGACTTTGCGCTGATGAATCGGCTGGGTTTCAACAACCATGGCGCCGAGGCCTGCGCCCGTCGTCTGGAGGCCTGGCGTCGTGCGGATCGCGTCAAGGTCCCCATCGGCGTGAATCTGGGCAAGAGCAAGGTGACGCCGGCCCAAGACGCCGCCGACGACTACGCCTTCAGCTTCGGTGTCACCGCCGACGTCGCCGACTACGTCGTCGTCAACGTCAGCTCTCCCAACACGCCGGGCCTGCGGGACCTGCAACAGAGCGCGGCGCTGTCGGCGATCCTCGACCCGCTGCAAAATTGGAATGCGCGCCGCAGCGTTCGTCGTCCGCTGTTTGTGAAACTCGCCCCCGACCTCGCCGACGAAGACGCCATTGCCGTCGCTCGCTTGTGCGCTGCGCGCGGGATCGATGGCCTGATCGTGTCCAACACCACCATCTCTCGCGCCGGGCTGGTGGGGCCCATCCCCGACGGTTCGGGTGGCATCTCGGGGCGACCGCTGATGGAGCGCAGCACGGCGTTGCTCTCCCTGTTGAAAGCCGACGTCGGCGACGCCCTCGTCTTCATCGGCGTGGGCGGCGTTTTTTCCGCCGATGACGCCCGCCAGAAGTTCGCCGCCGGCGCGTCGCTGGTGCAGGCCTACACCGGCTTCGTCTATGGCGGCCCCGCCTTCCCGCGCGAGCTGCTGCGAGGCGTGCGCACACCGCAGCCGTCGTCGTCGTCGCTGTCGTCGTCGTCGGTGGTGGCGTAGGCGTCGCTGGCGGCGCAGGCGACACCCGAACTGTCCCGGAGTCGGCTGCGATTGACCGACCTGTTAGTATCAACGGCCAATGAGTTCTCGAGAGCAGGCATCCACCTTTCGCAAGCACCGCACCGCCGATGACAAAGCGGGAAACCTTGCCTGGTCCACCCGTGTCAGCTCCCGCGCCTTGCGGGTGATGTCCGAGTCGAGCGCGGACGACATCGAGAGCCTGTTTGAACTCGACGAACTCGAACGCATCATCTGGCGCTTGTTGCGCCTGCCTCGCCGCTACAGTGAACTCCAGCAGGCTGGTCTCTTCGAAGACGACAACCTGCGATCGGTGCTGCGGGGTTTCGTCGCCGCCGACGTGGTTGAAGTGGTCGACCCTGCGCAGGCCAAGGCGCTGCTGCCCGCCGAGATCAAGCGCTTGAAGTTGGAGGTGCAGGGCAAGAGCTGGCGTCCGGCGGTGGGGGCCATGCATGCCAAGGTCTACCGGCCCGACATTGGTCTTGATGGCGCTTCGAACACCGGTGCCGGGGGCGCCACGTCGGGCCCAGATGCCGCGCGGGACAGTCCACACGGGTCACAGACGCCGCAGTTTGAAGTGCTGTTGTCTCCCGAGGAGAAGAAGCTCAAGGCGCAGTTGCTCAACGCCGCCGCATCGATGGCGTCGATGACGGATTACGCGTTTCTCGGTGTGCAGCCGGGGGCCGACGACCAAACGGTGCGTTCGGCCTACATGCACCTTGTCCGCGATTACCATCCCGACCGCTTGTCGGGCAGCAACCTCGTCAATGACCGCGAGTGCAAAGACGCCGTTGACGCGCTCTTCAAGCGATTGGGCGACGCCAACAAAGGCATTGGCACCGCCGACGCACGTGCGCGCTATGACCGCGAGCAGTCCATGTTGCAGACCTCGTCGACCACCAGCGGTGATACCAAGCGGCCTCGTCGACCGGTGGAGGCTCGCACGGCGTACGCGATGGCCGAGACGTTCTTCAAGCGCAAGGAATTCAAGCAGGCCGAGGTCCATTACCGCCAGGCGGTGATGTTTGACCCCGACGAGCCCATGCTGGAGGTGGCGCTGGCCTGGTGCATCTACTTGAATCCGGATCATCCCGAGCAGCGGCGCTTGGAAGATGCCCGCAAGCGCTTCGAGGAGCTCGTCAAGAAGACCAAGAACGGCGACGCCTACTACAAATACGGCCGCATCTTGCGCGAGCTCGGTGACGAAAAGGCTGCGCTGACGGCTTTTGAGCGGGCGGTGGAGCGTTCACCGGGGCATGTCGATGCCCAGCGGGAGCTTCGCCTGGCCCTGGGTCGCAAAGAGAAGGCTGCCGAGGTCAAACAGTACGACGCCAGCTTGATGGGCAAGTTGAACAAGATCTTCAAGAAGGATTGATCCCGCGACCTCTTTGATCTTCGCCCACACCGTGGGCTCGCTCAAAGAACTCTGGGATGGAGCTTGCCCCTCGCCCACCGGGGAACCCTTCGGGCCCCGGGGCGGTGTGGTTCCCACTCGCTCCCCTCGTGAGGCGCTTCGCGCCCATTATTGGACGTCGTCAGGACGTCGTCAGGACGTCGTCAGGACGTCGTCAGGATTCAATGATCATTCAGGACGACGCGCGCTGGATCGGCGGCAGCCGTGGTCGTGGCGTGCAGCATGGCCTGGCGGGTGGGCACGGCCCAAAAGCGCGCCCGCACAGCCTCTGGCAAGCGGCTGGCGCGTTCCGTGAGAAGGCTGAGGGCGCGGCCGGCGACCGCGCTGGCTTCGTCGTCGTCGCCCATGGCTCGCAACGCCTGAATGTAGGGCGACAGCGCTTCTTCGACAGGCAAGCCGGTGGCGGTGCGGTCGTCGAGCAGTTCCGCGGCGCGTTGGGCATGGGGCAGGGCGGCCGAGACGTCGCCTGAGCTCAACAGCACCTCGCCCAGCAGGGCATTGCCGAGGACCTGTCCAGACAGGTACCCGCGCTTCTCGCCGAGGTCGACCGCGGCCCGAGCCCGACTCAATGCGCTCTTCAACAAGCGGTCTTTCGCCGAGCCCACGGCGCCCTGCGCGCGCAGCCACTTGGCGCGGGCGCTCAACAGCTCACACTCCATCGCCGAGAAGGGGTCGCGTTGTTCGTCGACCCGACGACGGACCGCATCCAAAATGGCCTCGGCGGCGGTGGCGTCTTTGCGCGTCAGCTCGGCGCGGGCGATGACGACGGCGCTTTGGTGTTCCAGCCGGTCGAGGCCAAGGGATTTGCTGAGGACCCGGGCGCGCTGCGCCTCAAGACAGGCGGCCTCGATGTCGCCGGTCATCAACAGCACATCGGCGCGGTTCTTCAGGCTTTGGGCAAAGCCGGCGTCGTCGCCGATGGCCTCGCGGATCGCCAAAGCCCGCACCAGCAACGACAACGAGGCCGCCTGTCTTGAGGCGCAGCGCGCCCGGGTCCTCAGCAAATCCCTTGGCCTCGACCGGCTGGAACACCAAAGCGCCGTCGTCATCGCCCGCGCCG
>CAJBHN010000375.1 GCA_903952805.1 uncultured Myxococcales bacterium
CACCCTCGCCGGCCTCGAAGCGCACATTGGTGATGGTGGGCTGGATCGTGCCACCGACCCGCGACGCCGGGGGGTTCAAGTAGATGGGGAACGCCGGCGTCACCGACGTGGTCTCGCCCGCGTCGTTGCAGTCGGTGCTGCTGCAGGGAACCGAGCGTCCAGCGTCGTCGCCGTTGACGCCGGTGCCGTTCATGGCAACGCGAAAGCGATTGCCCTGCAGGCCAACAAAACGGACCTCGATGGTGGCGTCGGTGTTGGGGGCGCCGCCGGGCACGAGGGGGTAGAAGCTGGCGTTCATCGCCGCGTTGCCACCGTTGAAGGTGTTGGTGAAAAACGACCAGTCGCGAGAGAACAAACGCCCACCGGCCCGCACCGGGTTGGTGACCGAAATATCCCAGGCCCGTGAGGTGTTTTGGTTGTTTTCCATCTCGACGCGGTAGACGCCGTTTGGCCGGCCGGTGAGGGCGCGGGTGCTGTTGTTACCGAGGGCGTTGCCCACCTGGGCCCCGGTGGGGTCAAACACCGTCAGGTCGCCGCCGCCACTGCCGCGGGTCCAGCGAATGCCCTCGACGCTGCTGTCGACGATGTCGACAAACATCACGGTGTCTCTCTGCAACGCGGACTGGACCCCCAGCTCCGCCGTGCCCTCGGCCAGCACCGGCAGGGCCAACAGGGCGGTGAACAGGGAGGCCGTGCGCAGGAAAGAGGACGTCATGAAGCCACGGTAGCCCCATACCGGGGCGGCGTCCTGTTCTGACGCGCCGTGCCGCCGGGGAGCGGCATCACCCCCGGCCTGAGCGGGACAATCTCAGGTCGGCCGCTGTGGGTAATTGTGGGTCAAGGTACGAGAATTCCTCGGCGACGATGGCGGGGCAGCAGCTGCTGCGTGACGGCCGCGCGCACGACTTCCTTGACGCGTTCCATGGACGGGGCCCGAGGCAACACGCGCTCGAGGCTGGTGACGCCGCGGGCCCGCAGGCCGCAGGGCACGATGTGGCGCGTGTAGCGCTCCAGCTCGGTGGTGACGTTGAGGGCGAAACCATGACGGGTGACGCCGCCGCCGAGGCCGACGCCGATGGCGCAGACCTTGGCGGGCCGGTGCTCCACGACGTGGAAATGGCAGCCAAGGGTTTCGCTTTCGACCACGGGCTCTTTGACCCACACGCCGGTCAGCACATGGCCGTCGTCGTCGTTGCCCTCATGACGACAGGCGCTGTCAACGCCGAGGGCGCCGCAGGCATCGATGATGGCGGCTTCGATGGCGCGGACGTAGCCAACGACGTCGGTGCCCAGGCTGGTGTCACCCAGGCGCAGCACGGGATAGCCCGTCAACTGCCCGGGGCCGTGGTAGGTGACGTCGCCGCCGCGGTCGGCCTCGACGACGTCAATGCCGTCGCCCTCGATCAGTTCGCGCGGGGACATGAAGGCCGAGACGCCGCCACGACGGGTGATGGTGATGGTGGGTCGATGCTCGATGAACAGCAGCGCCGGGCCGTCGTCGTCGACGCGGGCCATGGCCTCCCGCATGGCGTGCACACCGTCGGCGTAGGCCACATCGCTGCCGAGATCGATGACCCGCATGACGCTGCGTGTGGCGTCTGCTGACAGCGACTGCAACCGGCGGCGCGTCAGGGCTCCGGGTCCTCGCCTTCGCCCTCGCCGGCATCGCCACCGGCGTCATCAGGATCGACGCCGGGATCGACGACGGGATCGACGACGGAATCGACGGTGTCGTCGACGTCTTCGCCTTCGCAGTCAGGGAGGTCGTCGACGACGATGGCCACGGCCACGGGGTCGTCATCGTCGGTACCAACGGTGACCGACAACGGGCCACACTCGCGGGGCTTCAGCACCTGCCCCTCATCTTCGTCTTCGACCTCAAAGATCGTGACCTGACCGGTATGGGTGCCGATGGGCAGCGAGAGGGCGAAGGCCACCAGGTTGTCGCCGGCTTCGGGGTTGGCCCGCAGGCGCTGGCCATTGATGTCCACCTGCACCAGCAGGTCTTGCTCGACGCCGACGACAAAGATGTTGGCCGTGATGGCCGCCTCGAGGTCGTCGATGTCGCGACAGCCGATCAGCCCGGTCACGGCCATGGCGGCCAGCGCGAAGCGCAGCCGACGTGACGCGGCAGGTGATGAGGACCGGGAAGCAGTGTGCGGTGTGGTCATGGCAGGGAGACCTCCCCTTCGGGCAACGACAACGACCACAGCAGCAGGCCGCCGCCGACGAGCCCGAGGGCCGTGGCGGCCACGGTCATGCTGGTGGCGGTGGTGCGCCAGCTTTCAACCTCGAGCGATTGGGCCTGATCGAGTTGGCCCGTCTGCTGGAACGTCTGCTCCAGCGTGGAAAACGCCACCTGGTTCATGACCGTGGCGCCGATGGCGCCGGCGCCGACGACGACGGCGCTGCCCATGGTGATGCCCCCGATAAGACCCACCGGGATGGTGGTGGCCGGGGCACCGGCGGCGGCCCAGGCCGGCGCAAACAGCGCCCCGCCGGCGGGATCGGGCAGGCCCGACGACGAGATGAAGCCGTCGGCGAAGCCGCGGTCGAAGCTGTGGGCAAAGAGCTTGTCCCACGGGCCCGCCGAGGCGCTGCCCCGAGCGGTGGCACCGGGGCTGTCGTGGAACGTGAGGGCGGAGAGGGCGTAGGCGCCGGCACTGCGCGGCACGAGCACGGCTTCTTCGTCGCCCCGTTGGACCAGAAAGAAGGGCTGACCCACGAGGGCAATGTAGACCGGGGCGTCGCCGGTGGCGTTGACCTCGGCGTAGGGTGTGCCGCGGGGGTCGAGGACCCGCAGATGCACGGGGCGTCGTTCGTTGACGCTCAAAAACGCGGTGGCGCCGCTGGTCTGCAAGTCCACCAGGGCCGAGTGGGGTCGCTGCAGGGGGGCCTCGGCGTGGACGCTGAGGCGAGCCCGGGGATCATCAAGGCCCAACGACGCCGACGCCAGAAACGCCGCGGTCTCGCCGTATTCGATGCGGCCGTTGCCGTCGACGTCGGCGACGCCGGTCAGCGCCGAGCGCAGCAGGTAGGAAAAGACGCCCGCCGACAGGGCCGCACTCTCGTGGACCTCACGGGCCGACGACGTCGACACCAGCACGCCGGTCTTTGCCCGCAGGGCGGCCGACAGCTCACCCTTGCCCGAAGGCTGCAGCACGTCGAGGAGCTTGGGGCTCAGGGGCACGCCGTCGGTGTCGCCCTTGCCGCGGCTCTTGACGAAGAAGTACGACGAGCAGGCGTCGACGATGATGTGGTTGATGTCGGCGGGGGACGCCTTGATGACCTGTTCGGTGAGGTCGTCGCGGGTGAAGGCGCCGTCGGCGAACACGACAAAGCCGCGGCCGCCGTCGTCGACGTCACCGTGGCCGGCGAAGGCAAAGACCAGCTCGGTCTCCTGGCCCCGGGCGTGGTCCCGGCGCAGCTGCCAGAAGGCTTCGCCGAGGGCGCCGGCGAGGGCTTCTCTGGTGGGGGCCCGGGCGACGTCGATGAGGTCGGGGTGGATGCGGGCGCTCTCTTTGTCGAAGGTGGTGAGCAACCAGGCCCGCGTCGCGGTGGGGGCCAACTGCAAGAACAAGCGGGCGGCGTCGTCGTCGGCGTAGCTCAGGGCCGGGCGCGGGTCGGGAGTGCCGCCGTTGTAGCCAACGACGATGACGACGCGGGAGACGCCGGCGCTGGTCGTCGTCGGATCGGCCATCGACGACGGCGCCGACGACGGCGTGAACGAAGCAGGCGCCGCCGACGGCATCGACGTCGACGACGCCACCAGCATCTGGTCGGCCAGCAGCGGACCCAGCAGGGTGAGCAGGGTGAGCAGGGGGCTCATGGAGCGCGATGCACCGTCAGGCGGGCCTGCACGGGGACATCCACCGGCAGGCGCTCGAGGTTCTTCAACGGCACGGCGGCGCGCTCGGCGGCTGACAGACGATTCTCGACGTCGGCGCTGCTGAAGGGCTCATCTGACAGGAGCAGGTGCAAGGTCACGTCTGCGGGCAGCGACGCCATGGGCGTCAGCACGTCGACGAGCTCGTCGGCCACGCCGGCATTCATCACCCGGGCGGAGGAACCGCGGGGAAACGGTGCCAGCCACACCCTCTCGCCGCTGTCGTCGTTGACGCCGACGACGAAGGCATGGCGGGTGCTGGTGGCCAGGTTGGTGGTGGAGAAGGCCAGCAGGCCGTCTTGGCCGCAGTCGAGCTCGGCCCCGGTCTGGCGAGCGCCGGCGGTGGCGTCGCCGACGACGCGGTCGTTGACGACGCAGCGGACCCGCATGCCGAGGGGAGCGGACGCCATCAGGGCCGAACGGGCGGTGAGTTCTCCCAAACCGTGATGCTCGGTGGTGGACGTCGGCGTCGACGTCCCGGTGACCACGAAGACAACGGCGGCGGCAGCGGCGAGGGATGCCGGCATCCAGGCGGCTCCACCGGCGGCCTGGCGGGCGCTGGCGGCGGCGGCGGCGTCGGTCTGCTCCAAGACCCCCGCCAACAGCAGATCGAGCTGGCCGGCGCTCAAACCGGCGCCCCCGGCCAGGACCCGCTCCGCACGACGCATCGCGTCATACTGGGCGGCCAATTCGATGTCCCGATCCAGGGCGCGCTGCACCAGGTGGCGCAGGGGGCCGGGCAGGCTGCCGGCGGCGTAGCGCGGCAGGAGCCAACTGGTGAAGGGTCGAATCACGGGGCCTCCTCTCTGTGCTCATGATCTGCTGCATCTGCTCAGCAGTCTATGTGGGCTTACGGGCCAGCAGGCTTGCCCCGATCGTGACCCGGGCGCTCTGAACGAATCCGGCCCCCTGCAGCGCCGCCAACAGCCGCACCCGCAAGGCGGTGTCGAGCTTGCGGACCCGGATCTCGCTCCAGCCAAGGACTTTGGCGCTCTGGGACAGGGAGGTGGTGTCCTCGAAGCGGGTGCGAAACAGCGCTTCTTCGTCGGCGCTCAGGCTCGCCCGAAAGGTCACCAGCACCGTGTGCAGCTCGGTGGCGTCGTGGCTGTCGGCGGGATCTGGACCTTCGTCGACCATGATGGGCATGTCGTCGGGGGCCCGGAAGTCCAGGCGGCGCTCGCGGCGGGCCCGGTCGATCAACATGTTGCGGGTCATGGTGTTCAACCAGGCCCCGTAGGCGCGCAGGCCGTCCCAGGACTGGCGGGCGTGGTCGGCGAACGCCTTGACGAACAGCTCCTGGACGAGGGCTTCGACCTCATGCTCAGCAACGCGCGTGGCCCGCACCTGGCGGGCCACGTCGTCGGCGTAGGTGAGAAATACCCTCCCGAGCGCCGCACGGTCGCCGCGCTTGAACGCAGCGACCTCGGCCCGGTCATCTTCGAGAGGCGACCCCTTCACAGCCAATCCCGCTCAGGTGCCGGGGCTGTCGTCCCCGGACTCGTCTTCCACTTCGTCGTCGTCGTCGATGCCGTCATCGTCGTCGTCTCCGTCTTCGCCGTCGTCATCGCCATCATTGTCGTCGTCATCGTCGTCGGCGTCGTCAACGCCGTCATCGTCGCTGTCGGCGTCCTCATCGGCGTCATCCTCGTCGGCGACCCCATCATCATCATCATCGTCATCGCACATATCGGGGGCGCCGTCGTCATCGGAGTCGAGGTCTTCGCCGTCGTCGTCTTCACCGGAGCCGTCGCTGTCATCGTCGGCGTCGTCGGCCTCGCCGTCGTTGTCGTCGTCAGCGTCGTCGAGGTCGCTTTCGCCGTCGTCGTCGGTGTCGATCTGTTCGAGCAGGTTCTCGGCGCCGGCGGCGTCGTCGTCGTTGCCGTCGGCGTTGCAGTCACAGGTGGACATCTGGGCGGTGCTCACCGCACCGGTCCAGGTGGGCAGCACGGACTGGCTGGCGGGTGCGCCAACGACCGGAGCCACCCGCAGCACGCGCACATCGGCGCCGCTCACCAAAAAGACCGACAGGGGGCGGATCGAGTCGATGCTGAGGCTGAAGGCGCCGTCGGCGGCCGGGCTGACGTCGAAGGCGCGGCCATCAGCGTCGACGGCCAGGACCTTGTCAGTGCCGGCGGGGGCGGTGCCCTCAAGGACACGCCCGGTGGCGGTATCGGCGGCAGCACATGAACCGAGCGCAGCCACGGCCACACCGGTCAGCAGGACACGAATCTTCTTCATGATGGTTCTCCTCGCAGGGGCCGAAATTGAGGGCCCGCAGGGGCTCTACGCACCACCGCCGCGGACGCGATCGGCGGGCAAC
>CAJBHN010000376.1 GCA_903952805.1 uncultured Myxococcales bacterium
ACAGCGTGCACCAGGTGAGCCTTGCCAGTGATGGATTGGTCCTCTGCTACCACCTGGTTGGTGGTGGAGTGGGTGGGCCCGTTGACCTCGACATCGGCACCTTCGAAGCCCAGATGCGGGAGGTTGCTCCCCTGGTGCGCCCCCTCGCCGAGGTCGTCGCCACGGGCAAGGGCGTCGCGCTCACGTTTGACGATGCGTTCGCCAACTTCCACGACGTCGTCTGGCCTCGGCTGCAGGCCCAGCAGTTGGCCGCGACGTTGTTTGTGCCGACGGGGTTCATCGACGGCACCCACGGGTCGCCGTTGTCGACGGCGCCGCAGCTGCGCCCGTGCTCCTGGGGCCAGTTGGACTCAATGCGCGACGAGGGCCTGCAGATTGGCAGCCACAGCCGGGCCCACCGGAACCTGCGACGCCTGAGCGACGACGACATCGACGCGGACCTCGGTGCGGCGTCCACCCGTTTGCGGGATGTCCTCGGCGTCGTCGACACGCCCCTGTGCTATCCGCAGGCGAAGTGGTCCCCCCGGGTGGAGGCGGTGGCCCGACGACATCACGCCCTCATCGTCACCGGCGGTGGCGTTCGGGTGGATCCGGCTCGCCCATGGCGGGTGCCGCGGACCAGCATCGTGCGCGGTGGGCCGCGGCTGACGCGCATCTTGCTGTGGCCTGTGGAGCCGCGAGAGTGGCTGGCTGACCGGGTGCGGCAGTGGCGGGCCTAGTGCCGCGGCGAGTCGCCCATCGGCGGTAGGCCCTGGTCTTTTTGGGCTGGCGCCATGGCCTACGCGCGTATCCAGATGAGCGATGCGAGGTAGGAGAGGTAGGTGGCGACAAACACCAAGCCGTCGCGCCGGGTCATCATGTGGTCGCGGCGAAAGATCGTCACACACAAAAGCGCGACCAGCACCGTCAACGGCAGGTCGATCGCCAGCAGGTCGGCACTGATTTCGACGCCGTGTGGTGATGTCACGCAAATCAGACCCAAGATGACCAGGATGTTGGAGATGGCGCTGCCGATGAGGTTGCCGACGGCGACGTCACGGTCGTTTCTCAGGGTGGCCATGATGGTGGTGACCAGTTCCGGTGCCGAGGTGCCGATGGCGACAATGGGGAGGCCAATGATTGCGCCTGAGATCCCACAGGCGCCGGCGATGTTGACGGCGCCGTCGACCATGAGGCTGGCCCCGATGGCGGTCAGCAGCATGCCGGCGAACTGCAGCAGCAGGTTCCACAGGCCGGGCTTGACGGACCTGGCACTCAGCCGATGTCGTGGTCCATATTCCGCGTTGAATTCCTGACGAATTCGGCTGCTTTCTCGACGGCTCTGGATGACCAGCGCAATCGTATAGGCCACAGCCGCCAGCAAGAGCATGGCCCCGTCCCGGCGACTGAGCACGCCATCCATGGCCATCACGAACAGCCCCAGTGCCGATGCGACCATGACCGGGGCGTCGAGCTTGATGGTCTGCAGTGCCAGGGGCAGCGGTCGAATCGCGGCGCTCAGGCCAAGAATCAACAGGAGATTGACGATGTTGGTCCCGGCGATTGTGCCGACAGCCATTGGGCTTTGTCCTTCGGCCACCGCTTTGATGCCAATGGCCAGCTCAGGCGTGCTGGTGCCGATGGCCACGATGGTGAGGCCGATAATGATGGGCTTGATGCCAAGCAGCGCGGCGAAGCGGGCCGCACCCAGGAGCACCAATTCGGCACCCAGGATGATGATGACCAAACCAATCAGGAACATGATGCCGGGATACGCATTCATGGTCTCACCAGGCACGGCGACAATGTGGATTGAACGGTGGGGCATTCCCTCGAGGCCGATCGATTCCCCAGGAAATCGACCCGATCGGGCAATCGGAAACAGTGACGAATGCAGCCATGGGTATTTCCTCGATTGAGATGACCCGCGCGCACTCTCTGATGTGTAGTCACCGACGCAGGATGGCCAAGTCCGCCCAAATCATGGCCTGTGGCTGTCGACGACAATGTCGGAGTTGGAACTTCTGATGACGCGATATGGTCTCGATGGTTCGAGAGCGGCGCGATGCCTGGACCCAATGATGTCCTGCGCCGCGCATCGCTTTTGTCACGGGTCACTTGATGGGACGTAGCGGGTCATCACCGGGCCCGCCCGATCACGAATCCATCAGCGGCGCCGCTTGCCGCGTCGTCCGGCTTCCGAGCACATTTCGGAGGTTGCCTCTCCGTGATGGTATTTGATGTTTCCGCCGGTCAGTTCTGCAGGAAGGCAAGGATGTCGGCGATTTCCTGGTCGGAGAGCGTGTCGGCGAAGGCAGGCATGGTGTCCTCGCCGTTGAGGATGACGTCGATGGTTTCACCTCCTTCGATTTCGCCGCGGATGTCGGGGCCAGCGCTCGTGCCGGCGCGGTCGGCGCCGTGGCACGACGCACAGTTGGCGCCGTAGAGGGTTTCGCCGCTCGTGGTGTCGCCCGTGAGGTCGGCGATGGCGGTGGAGCGGTCGCTGCCGCAGGCTGAGATGGCGAAAGAGCAGGCGGCGACGAGGACGAGGGCGACAACGCGCATGATGGTCTCCAGTTCAGGATTCGACCGGGAGAGGTCGACATGGTCGAAGGATTCACATCGTTCGCCCGACGCGAACGAACAGCACCGGCAATGTAATACCCCTCCACAATAGCCACGACGCGTCAGTCGAAACGCGGGCGCTGTCGCCCAGGTGGCGGAGTGCCACTGCAAGACGACGCCGACGAGAGCGGCGCTGGGCCAGCCTTGGGACCATGCGGCACCTGCACGCCTGTCGCCGACGGCAGCCTGGAGGGCGTGGCATCGTGGGGTCGACTGCAGGTATCGACGACGGCCGCATTTCCGGCAACCTTTGGACCCCGCCTTTGTCACCAACTGCCCGACGCCCATCGGCAACGACCAGTGGCAGCGTTTCATAACGGCGTCGGCCCTCGCCGCTCCGCGCCATGTGGTGCTCATGTTGGTCGACGGCGTCGCCGGCGCTGGCGTCGTGGATGGAGAGGGCGTACATTTACCGACATGGTGCTGGGGTCGGTGACTTCAAGGATGACAGCCGCTGCCCCTCCTTGGTGTGGGATCGAGGGCCTGCTGCCGTGTGCGGTGCAGACGTGAGCCATGGGCCGGCCGACGAACCGGTCCGCACCGAACGAACGTCGTCGGCGTCTCTGCCCGACGACGACGGCGACCTGATGTTTCGGCAGGGCAGTCTGCGGGTGCTGCGGCAGTCGGCGGCAGTGGTGGTGCGCTGCGGCGAGGCCGCCCGCATTGTCATCGACGACGCCGACACCCTCAAGTCCGTGTTGCAGGCGTTCGTGCGAGCCGACGACGCTGCCGCCCTCCAGGTGCTCGACAGCGTCGGCCTGGTGGTGGCGCGGGCCATCTTGGAGCGGCGGGCCGGGCGATTCCATATGCACGCCGGCCTCGTCGTCGACGCTGGCGGTGGTGTGGGTACCCTGGTGGCAGGGCGCAGTGGGGCGGGCAAGACGACGACCACGCTGGCGCTGATGGCGGCCGGGGCGACGTTGGCCGGCGACGACGTCGCCTTCGTCCGCGTCGTCGACGACGTCGTCCGCGTCGCGGCGCTGCGGCGACCGCTGCATGTGGGCGAGGCGACCGCGTCGATGTTTCAGGGCCTGCTGCCGGCGGCGCGGGCGGGAGGGCAGAGCCTGATGGGCAAGCACATCGTCGACGTCGCCGCCGACGCCGCCGACGCCGACGCCGACACCGGGGCCGACGTGCCGGTGGGGCTGGTGGTGTTTCCGTCCATCGCCGACGGTGAGGTGACGACGGCGCGCCGCATGTCACTCGCCGATGTGTTGCAGCACCTGCTGGAGGCCAGCGCCATGGTCAGTTGGCCCCACCTGGCGGGCACCCAGGGGCACCTGGATGCCCTGGGGCGTCTGGCACGGGTGCGGTCGGTGGCGGTGGTGCTGGGCAAGGACGCGCTGACCAGGCCCGCCGCCATCACCGAGGCCATCAGCAGCGCCATCGATCGCGGCTGAATCCGCTGCAGAATCGGCCAGAGATGACGCAGTTGGGCGCGTTATGGCGTCGGGCGCAGGTGGCGCCACGCGTCGTCGAGATCGAAGCGGTGGCAGACATCGTCGATGGCGGCGAGGTCGGCGTCGGCGTTGACGGCCAGCAGCTCACGCACGTCGTGCTGGGATTTGGGCCCGCCCGCCCAGAGCTTGAGAGCGATGAGGTGGGGGAGGTCGACGACAGCGAGAGTGTCGCTGGTGATGCGGGTGCGGATCGATTCTGCGCCAGGATTGTGATTGCGGGTGCGTTTCTCGTTCACGAAGTTGACGAGTTGCACGGGCTTGGCCCCCGCCCTGACGACGGTGACGACGCCACCAAGGTGATCGTCGGCGTCGGGCTCGATGAAGGTGGCCGTGGTGTGGGGGTCTGTCAGGGCGTGGGTCACCCGTCGCAGGGTGGCAAGGTCGCTCACCACGGCGAGGTCAACGTCGCCAGTGGCGCGCACGTAGCCGTGGATGGCCAGGGCGCCGGCCCCGATGATGGCAGATTCGAGGCCGTGGGCGCCGAGCATGGTTTGCACCGCGCGGACCAGAGCGAGGGTGGCGTTGCCGTCGGTGCCGGCAACGCTCACCGGCCCGACTCACGGACGGCGGCAGCGACGGCAGAGGGGGCTGCACGGGAGGCGGCGGGGATGACCCCGACGAAGGCGGCGCGCAGGGCCTGCATGTCGTCCCACAACGACAAGGCGCGCAAGAGCCGCTGCTCGGCGCCAAGGCCGCAGATCAGGGCCTGGTCGGCCCTGCGGGTGGCCTCACTGCTGGTGCTGGGGCGCTCGGTGTCCATGGCCGATGATAGCGCCCGCGGCGCCGCCCGACCACAGACCCGCTGCGGGAGGCCCCATCCCCAGCCCTTCCCCATGGGCGAGGTCGTTTTGTCTTGGTGTCGGCGTTGGTGCTGGCCGCTCTGGGGAAGGGAGCCCGGATTGACGGTGGCTGTCGACGACGTGACACCGAGGAGGCGCATGTCCACCATCACCGTCGCCCACGTCACCACCGTCGACATGTCGCTGCGCTACCTGCTGTTGAATCAGCTGAAGTACCTGCAGGCTGAGGGCTATCGCGTGCTGGCCGTGTCGTCGCCGGGGCCCGACGTCGGCGTCGTCGAAGCCGCCGGCATCCGCCACATTGCGGTGCCGATGACCCGGCGCTTGTCGCCGTGGCAGGACATGGCGGCGCTGCAGGATTTGACGCGGGTCTTTCAGCGGGAGCGGGTCGACATCGTGCACACCCATACGCCCAAGCCCGGGTTGCTGGGGCAGATGGCGGCTCGGCTCGCCGGGGTCCCCGTCGTCGTCAACACGCTGCATGGATTCTATTTTCACGACCACATGCGCCCGCTGCCTCGTCGCTTCTTCATCTTCATGGAGCAGTTGGCGGCGGTGAACAGCGACTGGATCTTGAGCCAGAATCCCGAGGACATTCGCACCGCCATCGATGAACACATCGCCGACGCCTCCATTGTCGAAGCCCTGGGCAACGGCATCGACCTCCAGCGGTTTTCGCCGGCGGCCGTCAGCGCCGTCGACGTGAGCGCCACGCGTCGGTCGTTGGGTTTTGCCGACGACGACGTGGTGGTCGGCTTTGTCGGGAGGCTGGTCGAGGAAAAGGGTCTGCTCGAGTTGTTCGACGCCGTGGCCTCGCTGCGCACGAGCCATCCACGCATCAAGCTGTTGATCATCGGGCCCCAAGACGCCGACAAGGCCGACGTCACCGGCGCCGCCGCCGCCCGCGCCCGCGGCCTCGGTGACGACGTCGCCGTCTTTACCGGCCTGCGCCACGATCTGCCTCCCCTGTATGCCGCCATGGATGTCTTCGTGCTGCCGAGCCATCGCGAGGGCTTCCCCCGCGCGCCGATGGAGGCCGCGGCCATGGGCAAGCCCGTGGTCGCCACCAACATCCGCGGCTGCCGCGAGACCGTCGCCGATGGCGTCACCGGTGTGTTGGTGCCGTTGCGCGACGCGGGGGCGCTGAGCAAGGCCATCGCTGCCTACCTCGACGACGCCGACCGACGACGACAGCACGGGAACGCCGGGCTCGCGCTGGCAGCCAGCCGCTTTGACGAGCGCCTGATCTTTGCGCGGGTGGCGGCGTGCTACGAGCGGTTATTGAAGGGGAGGCGACGATGACGATGAAGGTGCTGCAGGTCATCAAGAGCCTGGGGCTCGGTGGCGCCGAACGTCTGCTGGTCGATGCCGCGCGCATGGGTCCCTCGCTCGGGTTGCAGCACGAGGTCGTGAGTTTCCTGCCCTGGAAGGATGCGCTCATCCCCGACCTCCGGGCCGCCGGCGCCCACGTCACCGTGCTGCCGGCGTCGAGCAGCCTGGGCGTGTTGGCTATGGCCGACCGCCTCGCTCGTCATGTGCGCGTGGTCCGTCCCGACGTCGTGCATGCCCACCTGCCCATCGCCTCGGTCGTCGCCCGGCTGGCATGCCGACTGGCCGGCGTGCCGTGCGTCTCCACCGAGCACAACGTGCTGGAGCGCTACCACCCCGCCACCCGACTGTTGACCTTGTCGTCGTGGACGCTGCAGCGGCATGTCATTGCCTGCTCTGACGAGGTCGCAGCCTCCATCAAACGCCATGTGCCCCATACCCGCAGCACCCCGCCGGTGACCGTGGTGCACAACGGTGTCGCCGTCGATCGCTTCGAGCACGACGAGGACGGCCGCCGGCGCATACGCAATCGCCTCAAACTCGACGACGACGCCATCCTGGTCGGCACCGTCGCCGTACAGCGGACCCAGAAGGCGCTGGACGTCTGGTTGCGGGTGGCCCGGGGGGTGTGGGGGCGGCACCCACATGTGCGTTTTGTGCTCGTGGGTGATGGGCCCGAGCGGGGCCGCCTCGAAGCGTTGGCCCACGACCTCGGGCTGGCGGGGGTGGTGCACTTCGTGGGCCTGCAGACAGACCCGGTGCCATGGCTGAGTGCCATGGACGTGTGGCTGTCGACGTCGGCCTTTGAAGGTCTGCCGTTGGCGTTGCTGGAGGCGATGGCGGCGCAGCGGCCTGTCGTCGCCACCGCCGTTGGAGGGGTCGTCGAAGTCATCGCCGACCACTTCAACGGCCGGCTCTTGAAGGCTGGCGACGAAGCCGGCCTCGCCGACGCCGTCAGCGCCCTCGTCACCGACCGCGCCGCGGCCCACCGCCTGGGACTGATGGGCCGCACGGTCGTCGAGAAGCGCTTTGGCATCCGCACCATGCAGGAGCGGCTCCGCAGCATCTACGAATCGGTCGCCTGACGCTGACCTCACCCCCAGGCCCCTTCGCGACCTCACCCCCAGGCCCCTTCGCGACCTCACCCC
>CAJBHN010000377.1 GCA_903952805.1 uncultured Myxococcales bacterium
GCCATTGTTGGTCTGTGGTCGGCGCTGAACGGGGCTGCGGGCCCGGTCGGACAGGCATCGGTCCCGTGGGAGGTCGACGTCGGTGGCCTTGATGGCGCGGCTGGCCGGCTGGTGCGTGAGGCGTTTGCCGCGCTGCCAGACATTGAGCGCACCATGGACTCGCCGACGGGACCGGTAGCGGCGTTGGCACCGACGCCACGGCGGCTGGCCGATGACTTCGTCGCGCCGTTTTTTCCGGTCTCGGGTGCGCCGGCGTTGCGTTTCGCGCGTTGTCTCGATGGCGATACCGTCGCCTACGTCGGCCGGGCGACCTCGACGGCGAGCCCGCTGGGGGCCCTGGTGATCATCGTGCAACCAACGCCGTCGCTGCCCGATGGCCGCTCTGATGCGCAACACCATCGATTGGCGAGCGGTCATGCCGTCCACGCCTCGGTGTGGATCCTGCCCCAAGGGCGAGGCCTTGCTGGAGACGACTCCATCGACGACGCTGGCAACTCACTTCGTCCCGCCGGTGCGGTGGCGACGGCGCCGTTGTCGCTCGGGTTGCTGCGCGTGCGGGCCATGTCGACGACGTCGGCTCGTTGACGTGCTGCCAAAGGCCACTTGCATGAAGATGTTCCAGGTTGTCGTCCCCGCCGTGCTTGTCGCCATCGTTGCGGTCGGTGGCGCGCGCGCCGACGTGGTGGTGCCGCCGTCGATCGCGCCGTCGATCGCGCCGTCGACCTCGCCGCCGACCTCGCCGCCGCTGGTCGTGGGTGTGACCCTGCATCCCTACTTTTCGTGGGCTGCGCGCGTAGCTGAGGGCACGTCGGTCAAGGTCAACAACATCCTGCCTGGCAACGTCGATGCGAGCGCCTATCAGCCTCGTCCAGTCGACATCGCCGCCCTCAGCGCTGTCGACCTGCTGGTGGAAAACGGCCTCGGGCACGACGCGTTCATTGACGGCATGGTCAAGGCGGCGGCCTCAAAGACCTTGCGGCGGCTGAGCATCAACGACGAGACTCCCACCCTGAAGGGGACCCACGGCGACGCGGTCAACAGCCACACGTTCCTGTCGTTCACGACGGCCATTCAGCAGACCAACGTGCTGGCGCGAAGCATGGCGGCCTTGCGCCCCGCTGACGCCACGGCATTTGATCGAAACGCAGCGAGCTACACCCGCCGGCTGCGGATGATGTTGGCGAAGGCGCAGGCCGCGTTGTCGAGGTCGACCAGCCCCCTGCGGGTCGTCACCGTCCACGACGGCTACAGCTATCTCTTGGCGGAACTGGGGATCGAATTGGTGGGCGTGGTCGAGCCGGCCCACGGTCTGGTGCCGTCGGCGCGGGAGTTGTCGTCGATGGTGGCGCTGTTGCAGCGTGAGCACGTGGGCGTCGTGTTCGCTGAAGAAGCCTTCCCGCCCGCCCTGCTGTTGCCCCTGCGGGCGGCCGGGGCCCGGGTCTATGTCATCTCCCATGTGGCGACGGGGGACTACACCGCCGAGAAATTCGAGGTCGAGATGGAGCAGAACCTGGCCACCATCGTGACGGC
>CAJBHN010000378.1 GCA_903952805.1 uncultured Myxococcales bacterium
ACCCGCCCCCTCACCCTGCATGGTGCCGCTGGTCGTCACCCCGGCGTCGGCCCAGGTGCTTCCACTGGACTTGCTGCAACTGCGCGCGTCCGGCGGCTCGGGTCGGGTGCGCTTCTCGTTTCTCGCGAACAATTCTGGCGCCCTGTTGAACCCCCTTTCTGGCGCCTACCTGGCTGGCGACACCGGCAACGTCAGCGATGAGATTATTGTGCGCGATCTGCGCTGCAGCGGCGAGGCAACAGCGCGTATTGAGATTGTCGAGCATGCATCGGTTTTGCCGTCCACCGTGGAACTGGCACCCGGACCTGGCTCCGTCCTGCAATTCGAGGCCTTGGGCGGCACTGGCGATTTTCTGTTCACCATGGCGTCCAACAGGACGGGGGGCTCGGTCAGTGAGGACGGTTTGTATGTCGCGGGCACGCGCGACGGCGATGACCTCATTGATATTGAGGATCTCGGCACTGGTGAACTCGTGTCGGCGACCGTGCGGGTACGCAACGGCGCGAGGCTGGTGGCCGACCCGCCGCAGGCCATTGTGCCAGTCGGCTCTACATTCGTGGTGCGAGCACGTGGTGGCAGTGGCGTCCTCGATGCGGTCCTCGACGGTACCGGAGCACGATTTGAAAATGGCGTCCTGATCGCCGACGAACCCGGTCAGGTCGCGGTGCAGATGATCGACCGCTTCACCGGCCAGCAGACAGCGATGCAGGTTGTCGTCGTGCCGTCACACGGTGCCACCTTCCTGCGGACCGGCGACAGCACAACCAATGCGGTGACGGTTGCCCCAGGCGACATCGACGGCGACGGCTTTGTCGATGCTGTGTTGGGCAACCGCGAGGTGACCATCGCGCGACCGGGTCCGATGGGACCAGGTGGTCTGAACAGTGGCGCGGTCTTCATGTATCGAGGTGGACCTTCCGGCCTTGAACGCACACCGGTACGCGTGATCGGCGGCGGCGACCGCCGCGACGAGTTCGGCCGGGCCGTGATCGTCGCCGACGTGCTGACCTACGACGGCGAAGGGACGACCGCGCGCGGAGGCAGTGACGGACGCCCCGACCTCCTGATCGGTGCCCCGGCCCAAGACGTTGGACAAACCGACAACGGCGCCGTCACGATTTTCGCCGGCGTTGACGGCGGCTTCTTCAGCGACGAGCCCGTCCGTGTGCTGTCTGGCCCCTTCGCCAACGAACGGTTCGGTTCAGCGCTCGCGGCCTGTGACTTCAACGGCGACGGCAACATGGACCTCGCCGTGGCGACCCCGTCAGGACGCAACCGGGACCTCACGCCTGCCGTCAACGGGGTCGGCGCGATCCACGTTTTCCTTGGGTACCCCGATGGCTTCCTCGATCGAGCCGACACGCTGTCGTTCGGCGTCTTCCCGGCACAAGATGGCAGCGGGCTCGTTGCTGTGACCAACATGGGCCTGGGTCAATGGCTCGCCTCCGGAGACGTCGACGGGGACGGACTCTGCGACCTGGTCGCTTCGTCAACGGCGTTCAATGCGAGCAATGCTCCTCTTGGCGGCGGCACCTTTGGACCACTGACCGGCCTGCCAACCGGACGAACCAACGACGGCGCACTCCTCATCTTTCGCGGCACGGTTGGAGGCAGCCTGACTCCTGCCGGCATCGAGCGCGACCCAGCCCTGGTCATCGCCTCCATCGCTGCGGACGATCCCGGGGCTCTCCTTGGACGCCGGTTCATCGTCACCGATATGGATGAGGATGGTCGCGGCGATATCGTGGTCGGCCAACACCAGCACGATGAGCCCCCCCTTTCGGGCACCACAGTCCAGGGCAACGTCGGTGCGGTGCTGCTCTTTCGGGGGCGCACCCTGAGCGCACCGGCGACGTCAGCGACACCAGCGACGAGTTTTGATGCCCGCTATGTCGGCACCAATAGCAACGATGCGCTCGGGCATGACCTCGCCGTCGGTGACGCAGACGGCGACGGCCGCCCTGACCTGCTCGCGGCCGCCCTGGCCGAAGAACACGCCGTGGCCCACATTGTCTCGATCGACGACAGCGGCGTGGGCGGCACCGTCGTCATTGAGACATCAATGCCAGTGAAGGTCCGTCTTGGCGAGGTCTTCCGCGCTGACAATGTGGACATCGTGACGGGGACGGATCCGGTCACTGGCGCCGAGATCGTCGCCACCTACGTCAGCAACAACAACTACACCGTGGCCGAGATCCTCGGACCGACCCGTTTTCGCACCGTCGAGCGAGACCCGAATCGGGCGGGCACGCCGTTGGGGCAATTCGACGACGACGCGCCGGTGTTGCGGCGGGGTACGCTGCAGCAAGTGATTGCGTTGGCCAGCGTCGACGACGAGGGAGGGCTGGGGGGGCTCGTCATCACCTCGAAGTTTCCGCACCGGCTCAACATCGGTGACGCGATCACCGTCGGTGGCGTGGACACCAACGGCGTCACCTTCAACGGCACGTACACGGTGAAGGATGTGTTGTTTGCTGCCCCGCCAGCGGCTGCTTGTCTGAAAGACGAAGACTGCAGCGCCGGCGGCCAATGCTTGACGGCACCAACCGGCCTCGGCACGTGCCGCAGCTTGGATGCGACGCCTCAGCCCATGAAGGTCACCACCGTCGAGGCCGACCCGAGCACCATCGGCGCCGAGGACGAAATCGCCGTCGACAATCGTGGCACCATCACCCTGCCCGGCGACGTGGGTGGCGTGGTGGTCTTTGCCGGTGGAGCACCGGGCACATTGCCGTCGACGACGCCGCGCTTCACCATTGCGGGCAAC
>CAJBHN010000379.1 GCA_903952805.1 uncultured Myxococcales bacterium
CAGCAGGCCGTCCAAAGCACGGGCATCGCGCTGCCCGGTCAACCCCCGGCCGACGCCGCGAAACAGCTGCTGGGGACGCTCAACAGCCAGGGCTTTCAAGCGCCGGCGGCCGCCAGCAAAGACTTCGGCACCCAGCTTGGTGCGGCGCTGAAGGCATTCCAGGGCGCCCAGGGCCTGCCCCAGACGGGCAAGCTCGACGGTCAGACCGCCGAGGCCCTGAAGAACCTTGGCCTGGCGGGGGCCCCCAGGGAGCCAACCGTCACCGAGAAGGCTACCCGCGACAACTTCGAGCGCGGCGGCCTTGGCCTGCTGAAACAGGGTGAAAAGGGCCGCGCCGACATCGCCAAGAACAGCACGCCCGACACCAATTTTCTCGACGCCCTCATCAACAAACTCGGTGGCGACAAGGGTGTCACGAGCGACCGCGCCGGTCTGGTCGGTGGCTCAGCCGAGAGCGCCACCAATATGAGCAAGGCCGACAGCAGCGTCGACGCCAAGAAGGCCTCCGAGACCGACAAGAGCGGCGCCGCCGACGCCAAGAAGGCAAGCAAGGAAGACGCCGCCCAAAGCAATCTCGACAAGATCGTCAAGGACAACAAGCTGCAGGTGGCCCGCGGCCTCAAGGCCGACCAGACCAAGACCGAGGAGCAGCGCCGCAAGGCCGCCTTGACCGGCAAAGACCCCACCGAGAGGGGCATCCTCGACGAAGAGGCCGACGACGACGCCACCGAGGGCGACGGCGGCGACGGCGGCAAGAGGGGCAAGGGCGGTGATCAATCCGGTGGCGGCCAGGACGCCAGCGGCACCGACAGCGCCGGCGACAGTGGCGAGCGCGACGGCGACGAAAAGACCCGCGGCAATGCCCACAGCGGCGACGACGACCACGGCGACGAGCGGCGTGGCCACGCCTCCCTCGACGACGGCACCGACGCCGACGCCGGCCACTACCGGGTGCCGTCGCTGTCGGAGCAGGCCTTCGCTGCCCTCGACAAGATCAAACGGGACCAGACGGCGTCCAACAAGGCCACGACCTACACGTGGGATGTCATGTTCTTCGTGCCCGGCATCTACAGCCCCGGCCAGAAGGCCCAGGACCTCGTGCATCTCGTCGTCAAGGAGGCGACGGCCTTTGATGCGGTGTGGCAGCGGGCCCAGGCCAACCTGCAGGTCATGGTGCGGCGCTTGGAACGTGACGGTGCGGTGCCCACCCTCGACGACATCGTCGCCGCCCTGCGTCAGGCCCGTGCCCGCGATGGCAGTCCTGGCGCCGACAAGGTCACGTTCCGTCGGCCCCCGGGCCGAGCCTGACCTGAGCTCCGACGACGACGACGACAGGCGGCCAGCATGAAACAGGCGCCCGATGGGGCGCCTGTTTTCAACGAGGTCTCGGTGACTTCTGTGCTCGACCAGCTTATTTGAGGCTTTCGGCGCCGCTGATGATTTCCATCAGTTCCGTCGTAATCGAGGCCTGACGGGCGCGGTTGTAAAACAGCGTCAGCGTCGAGACCATTTCCTTCGCGTTCTTCGACGCATTCTCCATGGCCTGCATACGCGCGGCGTGCTCGGCCGCCTGGCTCTCGAGCAGGGCCCGGTAGATGCGGGTGGCGAGTTCACGGGGGAGCAGGGCGTCGAGCAGCACGTTTTGGCTGGGCTCGTATTCGTAATCGACGGTGCTGGTGCCCGTGCTGGTGCCCGTGGCGGCGATGGGCAGGATCTGGTCCATGGCCACCCGTTGGGTGCCGGCGTTGACGAACTCGTTGTAGATGATGTGGACGGCGTCGAGTTCGCCCTTCACAAACAGTTCGGTGAGTTCAAAGGCGATGCGCTGGGCGCCGGCGTAGTTCAGCGGCTCAAGCACGTCGTAGTGCTTGCGCGTCGTCACGCCTTCCCGCTTCATGGCCTCAACAGCCTTGCGACCCACCGTCGACACGGTCGTCGACCGATGGACGTCTTTGTTGTCGAAGCGCGCGCGCATCGTGCGGCGAATGACGTTGCTGTTGAACGCTCCGCAGAGCCCGCGGTCAGACGTGATCGCCAAGATCTCAATACGGCCGCCTTTTTTGGCGGTCGGACGGGTCACGAGCATCGGGTGTGGAGCCTCGCCCAGGGCTTCCGCCCGCCGGGCGAGGGCCGCGGCGGTCGCGCCAATCTTGTCGGCGAATGGACGCGCGGCAATCACGCGATCCTGGGCACGCCGCAGCTTGGCCGCCGAGACCATTTTCATGGCCTTGGTGATCTTCTGCGTGTTCTTCACACTCTTGATGCGCTTGCGAATGTCGCGCAGGGAAGCCATCGGCGAGCTCCGGGTTCAGGTCAGTCAGGTCAGTGACGACAACGACGACGTCGGTAACCGATGCCAGCGACGGCGGCAAGGGCTGTCGACGGCCAACGGTCCACCCTGGTGGGTGACGCGGCGAAGCGACGCATTGTCGACCTCAGCCCCCGGTGGCTTCGTCGACGTGGCGGACAAACGAAGCCAGTTCGGCGTGGCTTGGGCGTTGGCCACACGATTTCAAGACTTCGATCCAGTGGTCGGCATCGCGGGCCGCGCGAAAGAGTCGGGCGGTGGCCTCGGGCGACAAGCGGACTTCTCGAGCCTGACGTCGAAATACCGCTCCCTGAGCCCAGGTGGCCAAAACCCCGAGCCACACGGTCCCCGACGCGACGGCGGTGGCCAGGGCGCCAAAGGCGAAGCGGGAGTCGACGACGGCGCCGCCAACGACCACGGCCAGCACGGCCGCAGCCATGGCCGCCAACAGCCACCAGCCATGTTGGTGCTCCAAACGCCGCCGCAGATTCACCAGCCGGGCCAACTCGCTGTCGTCGACCTCGGCGAGGGTCAACTCACGACGTGCCAGGCCCAGGGCCGCCGACGACCACGCCGGTACGGGGAGCACGGGTTCGACGGTGTGGGTTTCGGAGGGGCGCATCCCACCATGCTAGCCCGCCCGGGCAACGGTCGCCCGCTGATCGCGTGGCCGTACCGATGCACAAGGCGGTCCGGTGGGTCTACGATGGACCCATGTCCGACCCGAAAATGCCCCAGGGCGATACCGCGACGGGACCCACACCCCTGGTGTCTTCGTCGTCGACGTCATCCCAGCCTGCCTTTGGCCACACCCCGCTGGCCGGGCGCGCCCACATCGTCAACCGCGGCAGTCTGCACGACGAGGCGTCGGCAGGGCCTGGCTCCCTCGACCCACGGACGCTGGCGCCCCCCAAGGTCCCTGAAGCCCGTCGCTGGTTGGCCAAACGGGGGATCGACCTCAGCATGCCCGCGAACTGGAAATACCTGGGCATCGGCAACGACGGCCGCTCCATGACCTTTGTGTCCGACACCGACGCTCCCGCCCACGGCATCGAGATTTCCCTGTGGCCCCTGCCGGATGACATCTCTCCCGAGGGGTTGCTGGCGTCGCAAGAGGAGCAGCTTCAGGAGGCTGTCGAACTCAAGCGCGTCACGTCATTTGCCCGGCGCACCCTCGGTCAGGTGGACGGGCTGATGGTGGTGGGCTGGGGCCCAGAAACGAGGGACGCTCTCGCCACGGTTTCCGATGAAGACCTCTACCTCGCCACCGACGGCACTGGACGTCGAGCGGTATCATGGCGTGGCGTCGTCACTCGCGACGGCGAGCGGGCCTTGTTGATGCTGGCATTGTCGTCGCCCATCGAGGGCTTCCCCGACGCTCGCGCCTGCTACGACGCCATCCTCGACCACGTCGGCGTGTGGGGCTGACGGCCCCAACCGTCAAGGCGCCTTCAGGGCGTCGATGACGGTGACGATGCGGACGATGGCTTCGTCGATGTCGTCGCTGCTGGTCTGCGGGCTCAAGCTCACCCGGACGACGCGGCGGGTGTCGTGGGCTGACAGCCCCAGGGCCATCAACGACGGTGAGGCCTCGGGCGCCAGGGC
>CAJBHN010000380.1 GCA_903952805.1 uncultured Myxococcales bacterium
GCGGCGTCGGCCGGGGGTTGACCGGGCAGCGCGATGCCCGTGCTTTGGACGGCCTGCTGGACGCCGGCAGGCACACCGGCCTGGACCGCCGGCGTCGACGGAGCCTGAGCGTGCATGGACGGTTTGCCGTTGACGATGGGCATGGCGTGATTATGCCCGAAAAACCGCGGTCGTGCGCATGCCTGGAAAAGCAGGCGGTCGATTGCTTGCCGACCGCCACGACGGCGACGATGCTGCACCATGGACCCCTCGCTGCGCACCGCCGCGCTCCGCCTGACCAGCCCCTGCGCGCCGAACGCGACGCTGGCGAAGCCGCTCTCATCGCCGCCCAACAGGGGGCCGTCCCCGCCCTGACTTTTGTCCTGGCCCACGTCGTCGCCACTCCCGTCGGGGGCATCGACCACTCCCCGGTGGCCCGCGCCGCCCTCATCCTGGGGGCCCTGAAGGCCCGCGACGCCGTGCCCGCCCTGTGCAAGGTCGTGCGCGCCGGCCGCTTGCGCGGCGACGACGGCGCCTTCGTCGCCCGCGCCTTCGCCGAAATCCTCGACAGCCGTGACGCCTTCGACGACGACGTCCGAGCGACCATCGAGACCCTGGCGAGCTCCCCCGACATGTTCACGCGGGCCTATGCCGCCGAGGCGTTTGGGACCCTCGGCGATCAACGCAGCAAAGCGCGGGTCCAAGCCCTCGTCGTCGACAAGGAACAGTGGGTCAGAGACCGGGCTCAGGCCGTGCTCGTGCGCCTCGCCGACGTCAGCGCCAAAAGCGCCGCCGACACCGTGTCGCTGGCCGACTTCGCCGCCCTCGTCGACGACGCCACCCGTCAGGGCGGTGATTTGAAACCGTGGCTCGACGACCTCCGCGACGACCGCCGCGCCGTCCGCGACGCCGCCATCAGCGAACTCATCAAGGCCGGCAAGGTGGCCGTGCCCTCCCTCCTCGACCAGGTGAACCAGCCCAATGTGCGAGCCCGCATTGGCGCCGCCACCGCCCTGGGTCGCCTGCAGCCCCCCGAGGCCTGCGGCCCCCCTGCTCATCGCCGCCACCGCATCAGCCACCACCGCCGACGAACGGGAGTTGCGCCCCATCGCGCTGCGGGCGCTGGCCAACTGCTTGACGGGCTTGGAGGAAGGGCTGGCTGCGTCGATCATGCCCCTGGCCCGCGATGCCGACCGCTTCACCCGCGCCGCGGCGCTGCTGTGCCTGGGGCGATTGGCCGACCGGCAGGGCATGCGGGTGGTGGTGCAGGCCATCGTCGAAAACGACCCATTTGTCGTCGAGAGCGCCGCCGTCGCGCTGTCTGAAGGCGTTCGCGAAGACGACCTCGACCTCGTGCGCCCCCTGTTGGTGGCCCTCGCCAAGCGACCGGCTCCCCAGCCGGCGGTCAAGGAGGCGATCCTCATTGCCCTGTCGCGCATCGCCATCGACGACGTGGCCCTGAGGGTCCGGGCCCGACACCGCGTGCGCCGCGATGTGTTCGGGCAAAGCGCCAGCACCCGCAAGGCCGCCATCGTGCTGCTGGAGCGCATGTACGACGACGCTGATCCGCCGCCCCTCAGCGTCGTCGACGACGTGCTGTCGCGCGTGCAAGACGACCACCCCGACGTGCGCGTGGTCGCCGCCTCCTTCATCGCCCGCCACCTGCCCCCCGGCTTCAGCGGCGCCCCGGCCCGCCTCAGTGCCGGCCTGCTGCGGCATGAGCGCACGGTGTCATTGCTGTGCCTGGAGGCCCTGCGTCGCCACAACGCCGACGCGGCCCGCGCGGTGCTGGAGACCGCCAGCCGCAGCAGCGACGACGTCGTCGCCAAGCGCGCCCGGGAATTGATCGCGGACTTCTCCCCCAACGTGTCGGAGTGGCGCTTCGGCGACGCCACCGCATCGGCGACGCCGAGGTCGACGCCGACGCCGACGACGACGACGACGCCTCGGCCGGCGATCGCGGACTCCCAGCGTCCCCATCGGGTGCGTCGGCCCGGCGACGGCGGTGACGTCGTCGAGGCGAAGGAC
>CAJBHN010000381.1 GCA_903952805.1 uncultured Myxococcales bacterium
CAGGATGTCGTCGAAACTGGCTCCGGCCTCGGCAAAGCCTTTGGCGCCCCATTGACAGAGCCCGACGCCATGGCCCGAACCACGACCGACGACGACGAACTCGGTCTTGGTGAGGGTGACGGAATCAATCTGTGTCGACCACACCACCGACCAGCCCAGCAGGCGGCGGAAGTCGGCGCCGGTGATGACCTTGCGCTTTTTGCCGCTCTGCAGTTCGACCTTCTTGACCCGCTTGGAGTCGGTGCGCGCGATGATCTTCACAGCGCTGATGGGACCGCCTGCAAGGCCGGCGAATGCTTTGTCGAGGTCCTTGCGCTTGATGCTGACGCGCCAATTGGCGCGGTTGGTTCCGGCGCTCATGCACTTGCCGCATGGTGAACCAGGCAAATAATCGATGCTGGTGCCCCACCCTTCCAGGGCGCTCTCGGTGCTCCCGCCGCAGGCCGCGTGAAAGTAGGTCTGGGCGAGGTGTCGCTTCGAGGTCAACACCAGGCCCCTGGTGGTGCGGGCGGCCTCCTCCGCAAGCCCGTGCTCTCTCTCCACGCCGTGGTAGACTTGATCGAGGACCGACGATTCCATGTGGTAGGGGAGGTCGAGGCGGCGGTACTTCTGGGTCACCGCAAAGGTGCGCGCCGCCACGGCCTGGGCCTGATAGGCGCCCAGTGGCCACCCTCGCGGCAGCTCTGATGAAACGATGCCCGTCACATACATCTCGAGTTCCAGCGGATGCACCACGAGCATCTCGGCCTTGCCCTTGTAGGTGGTGAAGCGCACTTCGAGAGCGCCCCGGTAGCTATGGCCGGCGAGCTTCAGCAAGGACCCCGTCACGGTGGCGACGTCGCGGTCAAGGGGCTTGCCGTCGAGGAACAGACCGCTCTTGCCCAGGCTGAGCTTGACCTGTGTTGATCGGCCACCGATGGCCAGCCCATCGCCGCGGCGAACGACCAGGTCGGTCCCCTGCACGACGACGGCGTCCTTGAAGCGGCCGACGGCGATGCGGACGGTTTCGGCGTCGGTGGGCACAGCTGCAGGGGCTGGCTCCAGGGAGACAGCGGCACACAGAGCGAGCACCAGCGCCAACATCGGCGCGAGCGTAACAGGCCGACGCCGCTCGTGTTTCAGCCTTGGTCGTGCAGTGAATAGATGTTCAGGTGTTCGGCTGATGGCAGGCGGATTGCTGGCGGGACGGCTGGCGGGATGGCTGGATGCTCCCGGGAGTGGGCTCAAAAAAGCGTGCCTGACCGATCGGGCCCGAGCCTGCTAACCCGCAGCCATGCGCTACTCCAAACTCCTGATCCCCACCGTCAAAGAGACTCCCGCTGACGCCGTCGTCGCCAGCCATCGCCTCATGCTCCGTTCGGGCATGATCAGGAAGCTCGCCGCAGGCATCTACACCTATCTGCCGATGGCCAATCGCACCTTCACGAAGGTCGCCAACATCATCCGCGAAGAGCTCAACCGCGCCGGCGCCCAGGAGCTGACCATGCCGGCCGTGCAGCCCGCCGAGCTGTGGCAGGAGTCCGGCCGCTGGGAGCAATACGGCCCCGAACTGCTGCGCTTCAAGGACCGAAAGGGCGCCGACTTCATCATCGGCCCCACCCACGAAGAGGTCATCACCGCCCTCGTCCGTGATGAGGTCAAGAGCTACAAGCAGCTGCCGCTGAACCTCTACCAAATCCAGACCAAGTTTCGCGATGAGGTCCGTCCCCGCTTTGGTCTGATGCGTGGCCGTGAGTTCGTTATGAAGGATGCCTACTCCTTTCACGTCGACGACGCTGACGCCCATCGCGAGTACGACAACATGTACCGCGCCTACAGCCGCATCTTTGCCCGCTGCGGTCTGCGCTTCCGCGCCGTCGAGGCAGACACCGGCAGCATCGGCGGCAACCGCTCCCACGAGTTCCAGGTGCTGGCCGACAGCGGCGAGGACGCCATCGTCTTCACCGTCGACGAGGAGGGTCGCCCCATCTACGCGGCCAACGTCGAACTGGCGCCCATCAAGGCCCCCGAGCGTCAGCCCGAGACGCCGACGATGGCGATGTGTCTGGTGGACACGCCCCATAAAAAGACCATCGACGACGTTGCCAGGTTCCTCGGCGTCGAGACCAGCCGGGTGCTCAAGGCCGTGTTGTTCATGGTCGACGACCAGCCGGTCATGGCCGTCTGCCTCGGCGATCGGGACATCAACGAGGTCAAGTTGAAGAAGGCCGTCGGCGGCGCCGAAGTGCGGATGCTGACTGACGAAGAGGGCAAGGCCCTCGGCCTGCACCCCGGCTACACCGGCCCCGTCGGCCTGTCGCCCGACGTCGCCGCCAAGGTCACCATCATCGCCGACATCGGTGTGCAGGGCCTCGCTGGCCTCGTCGCCGGCGGCAACACCTGGAACAAGCACCTCGTGCAGGTGGCCGAGGGCCGCGACTTCACGCCCCCTCGCATGGCTGACCTGACCACCGCCCAGAAGGGCGATGTCTGCGGCAAGAACGGTCTCGTCTACGACGCCGCCCGCGGCATCGAAGTCGGCCATGTGTTCTTCCTGGGCACCAAGTACTCGTCGGCGATGAAGGCAACATTCCAGGGCGAAGACAAGGCTGAGCACCCCTATGTGATGGGCTGCTACGGCATCGGCGTCACTCGCACGGCGGCTGCGGCCATCGAACAGAATCACGACGACGATGGCATCTGCTGGCCTGCGCCCATTGCGCCCTTCCATGTGTCGCTGGTTGCCCTTGGGGTCGAGGCTGACGCCATGGATCTGGCCATCAAAATCGAGGGCGCCCTCGAAGGCATGGGCATCGAAGTCCTGCTCGACGACCGCGACGAGCGCCCCGGCGTGAAATTCAAAGACAACGATCTCATCGGTTGTCCGGTGCGGGTGGCGGTCGGCGGGAAGTCGCTCAAAGAAGGCGTCGTCGAAATCAAGCTCCGTACCGAGACCAAGGAACAGACCCGCAAGGTCCCTGTGCAGGAGGCCGTCGCCACCATCGCCGCCATCGTCAACAGCCTGTTGGCGGACGCCAAAGCGGCTGCCGACGACGCTGAAAAGCGCATGTGAGCGCCCGACGCACCGGTAGGGTCATGTCGGTGCATGTCGAGGGAGGTCGCACGAACAAACGGGGATGTGGCTCGGCCACATCCCCGTTTGTTTATGCGTCGTGTTGGGTCCCGTGCGGCCTGGAAGGGGCGACGGGCATTGAATCGACAACGCTTCGTTCGTTCAGCGCGTGGAACCGGGACCGGCGTGCTGCAACACCTTGACCTCGACATCGCCCTTTTCCTTCGGCGGCGTCACCGTGATCTTGCGCTCAAGTTCCCACTCGGGAATCGGACGGAGCGGCGGGCTCAACAGGCCACCGGCGCCCCAGGCGATCATCCCCGCTCCCGCCGAACCCACCAGCAGCCCGCCCACCAGCCCGCCGTTGCCAGCGCCCGACGCGATCAGTGCGACGCCGGCGCCAACGCCGACGACGCCGACGCCGACCTTGGTCCAGCCGCCGATCTGGTTCCATTGGTCCTCGTCGCGCCAACGGGCATTGCGGATCTCGATGTTCTGCTCGGCGATCTTGCGCATCAGGCGCAACTCAGCTTTCACCTGGGTGGTGCCGCCGGCGTGCACGGGCACCTCGAACTCAACCGTCTCGTAGTCGGAGCGCGTGAGGCGCACGGTGTGGCGACCGGGCGTGATGTGGTCGATGCGCGTGGGCGTGGTGCCGACGACGTTGTTGGACACCAGGATCTGCGCGCCGCCCGGATCGCTCGCAATCTCGATCCCGCCGGCGTTGGCGGCGAAGGCGCCACCGCTGCTGTTGGCCGTCAACGACGCGCTCTTTTTCAGCAGGTCGGTGGCCAGGCGCCTGGTGGCGTCGAGGAGCGCCGACTCGGTGCGCTCAACTTCTTGCTGGCCGCGGGCCACCGGCTCCAGGCTGCGGGCGTCGATCTCGGTCAGGCTCAACAGATAGATGTCGCCGACAGCGTCGACGGTGCCGGTGACGATGCGGGCGGCGTCGAGCGCGGCGCCGACTTCGGCCAGGCAAGCGCTGTTGTCGCAGCCGGCCTGCTGCCGTGAGGCCTCCCATTCCAGCGCCCGGCTGATGTCGTCAGGGCCGATGACAATGCGGGTGGGGTCGTTGCCGTAGACGCCGATGATGACGCTCGACAGGGCCGCAACCAGGGGGCGGTCCTCGACCCCACGTCGACCGGCGATGCCGAGCACGACGGTGCGCAGGCGACTGTCGGTGGTGTTCTGGGCGAAGGCCGGTGTCACGGTGCCAAGGACGAGTGCGATGAGCAGGGCGACGCGCATGGCTGCATGATATGCGGCAAGGACCGAAGGAAGTCACGCCATGGAGTCCCGAGAGACCGAGTCTGCCCTGCCAACGGAGACCCAGCCGACGACGCTGCCGCCGCTGCCGCGCGCCCCCCAACGCTGGCAGGCCCGCGACGTCGACGATGCCGACCTCGCGCTGGTGCAGCAGGCCACGGGCCTGCCCACCGCCTTGTCGCGGGTACTGGTGGGACGGGGCGTGACCTCGTCAGCGGGGGCGAGGGCGTATCTGCAGCCGTCGTTGAAATCGTTGCCCGATCCCGCCCGGCTGGCCGGCCTCGACGCCGCCGTCGATGTCATTCAGCACAGCATCGACCACGATGTCCCCATCGGTGTCTTTGGTGACTACGATGTCGACGGCGTCACGTCGACGACG
>CAJBHN010000382.1 GCA_903952805.1 uncultured Myxococcales bacterium
CGATATGCACAACAAGCAAGAGGCTCTCGACACCATGCTCGACGAAACGGCGCGCTTTCTGACCCCGACGGAGCAGGCCCGGATGCTGGTGGCCCTGCCTGACGTCATGAAGGACGCCATGAACCTCATGCGGGAAGCCCGCGGCACCCGCGGCGAGCGCCGTGGTGGCGATGATGAATGAGCCGGCGGGCCAACGACCTCCTGGACGAGCCCCCTTGATCCGGGCCTGACGCATTCAAGACGGTGCGTAGAATACGGACTTCGTGCCCGCGGTTTCTCCCCCGAGGTCAACACCATGCCCGACGACGCATCGCAGCAGACAGCGCAGCACGCCGCGCCAGCAGGATCGCAGCCGCGTCGTCATGGCTTGGGACGGCGCCCGTTTCTGACGGGGCTGGCGGCGGCGGCCCTGGCGGCGCCCGGGCTGCGGGCCCAGCGCCGCGATGAGCGGCAACGGGAGCGCGACGAGGAGGCTTCCGGGTTTGAGCTGACCACCCCCGAGCTGGCGGTGGCGGGTCTTGACGAGGCCCACGACGGCCTCGTCATCGGCCATCTCACCGACATCCACATTGGTCCCCGCACCCCCGACCAGCGTGTCCTGGCCGCCGTCGACGCCCTCAACGCGGCCCGCCCTGACATTGTCTTTCTGACGGGGGACTACATCACGCGCAAAGGCGACCCCCTGGAGCGCATTCCGGACTTGCTCGGGCGTTTGCAGGTGCCCGCCGTCGCCGTCCTCGGCAACCACGACCATTGGACCGACGCCGCCACCATCACCCGAGACCTGGAACGCATTGGCATTGCCGTCCTGCGCAATCGCCACACGGTGGTGCAGGTGCGCGGTCGGGCCCTGGCGGTGGTGGGCGTCGACGACGCTGTCTCTGGCCACGACGACGTCGCCGACGCCTTCAAGGGCGTCGCACGCCATGCGCCGCGCCTGGTGCTGGCCCACTCGCCGCCCACGTTGGATGCCCTGCCGCCCGACGCCGGTCTGGCGTGCTTTTCGGGGCACACCCACGGCGGCCAGATTTTCGTCGCCGGCGTCACCGACGCCTTCTTCTCACGGGCGGGCCAGCATTATCTGCGCGGGCATTACCGCCATCAGGGCAACCAGCTCTACGTCAGCCGGGGGCTGGGCTTTGGCAAAGGCTCGACGCTGCCGCGCATGAATGCCGACCCCGAAGTGGCCCTCATCACCTTGCGGCGCCTCTCGCCCCCGGTTGCACGTCAGGCCTGAGCGAGACGCTGACGTGACGCCGACGTTGTCGTTGGTCACACAGCCCGCTGTTTTCCTGGATCTCGTCGACGAGCCGAGTTCGATCGGACCCGCGTCGTCCAAGGATAATGTATTCAAGGGATTCGATTGAGCCAACGAGTATATTATCTGCCGGGTCGGGGTGGACACCTGAACCAGGGTCTTGGCGCGGCGCTCCAATCCAAGGGACTGCAGATCGTCGGCAGGGAGCTTCCGGGCGGGGCCGATGCGGGCGGGTTTGCGACACACGTCGATGCGGTCGCCGCCGACCTGCAGCGGGAGCACTGGCACCGCGAATCCGTCGTGCTCGCCAATTCGTTCGGCGCCTACCTGTTGCTGCACGCCCTGGCGCAGCTGCCTCCCTTCGTCGGCAACGTCCTGTTGTTGTCGCCGATCCTCGGGATGGTCTTTCGCAAGGACGCCCCGGGCGGATTCGTGCCGCCGCGGGCCCGAAAAATTCTGGCCATGGTCGAGGCCGGGACCTTCCCCGTTCCTCGCCGGTGCGAGATCCACGTGGGCAGCCAAGACTGGCAGAGCGATCCCCAACGCGCCCTCGCGATCGGATTGAAAATCGGTGCCAAGGTCAACGTCGTGCCGGACCAGGGGCATATCCTTGAACGAAGCTATACGCTCACAGCCATTGACTCATGGATAAACGAGTCAATAAGCCTTCAATGATATCTGCTCATCAATGAGGCACGAGCGTCTGCCCGTCGGTCGAGCGTTGACGAGGACGCTTCGTCCCGGGTCGCTCCGGCGGCGTTCCCCGTGGATACCCCCGTGGTTGACGGGGTGGTGCTCGTGGTGGGCAGTACCGAGCAAGAAGCTCTCGACCGGGCGCGACGCCGGGTCGAGAGCTTGGCCGCGGGTCACTGCTCTTCGAACAGCTTGATCAGGTCCATGCTGCCCTGCAGAGCCAGCGAGTGCGTCGGAAACAGGTTGCCCGCAAACAAGTAGCGGTACTGCAAACGCACCTGAAAGTACGAAAAGCGAAAGGTGTTTGCCACGTAGGCACCCAACTGCGCGCCGTGCGCTTCGTCGGTCTCTGGGAAGTTGATGGCCTCGATACCGAGGCTCGGGCGCAACAGTGCGTAGTCCTTGTTGGGCGTCTCGAAGAGCTGCAGCCCCGCGTAGCCCCCGAAGTACATCCGGTTGTCAAAGTCGAGGGAGCTGTTGAAGGCGAGCTCGACCGGCGCCCACGCGGCGCGCACGCCGAGCGTCACGAAGAAGTCACGCGCGTCGTCGGGGCTGAACGAACTCGTGTGCCCGACCACGCCGACGCTGGCGCCAAAAAACGGCGCTTGATCGAACGCCAACGGCAGCACCGTGATCGAGTCGCTCATGTCGTCGACCACACCCGCAGCGCCGCTGCCCGCGTCGGCCACGCTCTCGCCGATGGACTTCTCGGGGCAGCCGTCGGTGTCGCTGTCACCGTCTTTGTCTTCGGGCTCGTTGGGGCAGCGATCGACGAGGAGCCCGTCTTTGTCCGTGTCCACCGGCAGCGGCGACGCTGCGCCTTCGCTCACCTTGATGCGCGCCTCGCGCACTGCCAACACCTCTTGTCGATCGGCCAGGCGGTCATACGTCTTCAAGAATTGATCAACGGCTTCGAGCTTTTGCGTCTTGCTCTTGCGCCGCAGGTCGAGAAACGCCGACAGCGTGGCGTAGTCGGCGTCCAAGCTCGTCGAGAGGCCCTCGCTCGCCACGACGAAGCTGCGCCAGTCGTTGCACGCCCTGGTCGCGGGTTCGAGGTACGGGTTCGCACCCTCCACGCTCGCCAGCGCGCACCACGCGTCGCGCTTTTGCGCCGGGGTCGCGTGGTCGCTCTCTTGCGCGTCGAGCGCGGCCTCGAGCGCTTGTTCGGCTTTGATGTTGATCGACTTGAGGCCGCTCTGTTTGAGCGCGTCGACGTCGATGGTGGGCACCGCCGCCGTACCGACGCTGCCGCTGCCGAGCCCGGAGGACTCGCCGGTGAGCGGCGCGAACAGGTTTCGCACCGTGATGTCGAGCTGCGCGATGAAGCTCTCGTCGAACGCCTTGCTCTGCACCGACTGGCGCCCCACGGCCTTGGCGGCGCCCGCTTCGAACAGGTTGAGGTTCAGGACGTAGAGCTCACCAAGCTTGCCGATGTCGCCATACAACACGAGGTCGGCGCCCATCGCGCCCGCGATCTCGGCGAGGCAGCTGGTGGCGGAGGGATCGCAGCCGAGCATCTGCTTGTCGGCCTCGACCTCGGCGAGCTTTTTGACGTCTTCACTGGTGAGGACCGACAGGCCCGGCCGCTTGCTCACGCTCACCGCCAGCGTGCTGGTGATGGTGCGCAGGGTATCGGCGTCGACCGAGCTCGACTTCATCTCCATCACGAGGACCGCGCGTGCGGCCTTCTGCTCGACAACGGCGCTGGTGGCGCCAGTCCCGGCCGCGACGGGCGCCGCCCACGATGGCACCGGCAACGCGGCCGCGAGCGCAACAACCAAGGGGGCGGCGAAGGGCGTGGTCCAGCGCATGGCGGCACGCTACCGCTCGCGGTCGACGACGGCCATCGACGCTCACGAGCGTGCCGGGTTGCGACACGGGTGACGCCCGGAAGCCCTTTCGCGTCGTCGTCGGGTGCTCTGCAGCTCGGGCTCGTTCGTCGTGCATTTCACGTCGTTTTCTGCTCCCGCATCCATGGTCGCGACGCGGCCGTGCTGACGTCCCGAGCAGCGGAAGGCTCCGAGATACGCGTCACACTGTCGTGGGACCTGGGCCGGTCGCGCACCACGGAGAGCAGCTCAATGCCATTGCTCTGCGCAGCCTACAAAAGGCGCTGTTGCTTCGGGTCACCCGCCTGCACCCGCCGCCGCGTTCAGGTTTCGTTGGCCGGCGACCTCAGCGAGGCAGGACGCCTGGAGCGGCAGGTCGCCCTCGAGGAGAGCACCGCCATGACCTCAGCCCTTGGCGGCGGCTCTATGCCGGAGCCCTGGCCAAGGGCCCCTGACACGTGAACAAAGCCTGACAGGGATCACTGCCGTTGACGCGGGCTCCAGACGTTCATCATGATGCTGCCATGATGACGACCCGCACCTTCATCCGCTTGGCGACCTTGTTGTCCCTGCCCATGGGATGCCCTGCTGCCGATGGTCCGGCAGGCGAGGGCGAAGGCGAAGGCGAGGGC
>CAJBHN010000383.1 GCA_903952805.1 uncultured Myxococcales bacterium
CGGGCACGCGGATGGGCACGAGCTCGGCGCCCATGCCCTGCAGCAGGGGGAAGAGCTGGTTGGTGGCGAATTCGGTGGAGAAGAAGTCCTCGACGATGCCGCGAGCCGTCGGCGAAAAACGATGCACACTGCGTTGCGTGGAAAATGTGCCGTTGCCGTTGTCGAGCCAGCCATGGCCGGCAGAAATGGCGATGCGTTTGCCGACGAGGGCGCCGCCAAAGGGCAGCGTCGCGGTCTTGGGCCGCGGGGTCCCCGGAGGACGACGCGGCTCTCGCTCGGTGCGGCTGGGCAGGGGGTCTGGATCCTGGCGTTGCGCACCGAGGGGCAGACCGGTGTCGACGTCGACGACCGCCACGCCACCCTCGACCCCCTGGCCGTCGAAGGCGCCCATCAAGCTCTCGCGCAGCAACTCATCGTTGAGCGCGTTTCGCTCGGGGGTGTCGCTGTCAAAGCTGCCGTCGACCACGACGACGCTGGCGGCGCTGTCGACGTCGACGATGACGATGTCTCGCGGCAGCCCCGTGGTGCCGACAGCGGCGAGGGCCTCGATGGCAGCGGCGGCGCGCTCAGCATCTGACGATGCCCGGGCGTCGGTGGCCAGGAGCAGGGCGGTGAGGGCAGTGACACAGGCTGGACGCAGCATGTCGCGAGTGTGGCTGGCCAGGAGCACGGGAGAAAGGCCGTCGCTTCCTGGCGATTGTTGGTCGGTGGCCGCTGATCTGGCTCCCCATTCCCTGAACACGTGTGCTACACCTCAGCCGTTCTCGCGTGGGTTTCGTCCGCGAGGGCACCCCTCCTCTCGCTCACCAACCCTGCCGTTCGGCATGCGGCGGGCCCAAGGCGGAAGACGATGACACGGCGCCGGTTGGCTCCGCTCACGTCATCAACCAGACGAGTCGCTGCATACCGCTTGGCGGGTGCAACGGCTCACAGACGACGCCAAAACGAGTCTTTGCGGATGGTCCTGTCCAATCCTCGCCCTCCCCGTTCTTCCACTGCCGCCGGTGTGCCTGGCCGCGTCCGTATGGACGGCACCCGCGTTGAACCAGACGAGCGTCCTGCCGAACGCCCCGCCGCCAGCAGCTATGAGCGCTACAAGCAGCAGCTGCACGGCTTTTTCAACGGCGACAAACCCCTCCCCGACCATCTGCGGGACATGCTCGCCACCCGTCCTGGCGCCACGGCCCACGGTTTTGACGAGTCGGAAGTCGAAGACGCCGAGTCCGCCGCCGCCGCAGCGCCCAAGAAGGTCACCAAGAAGACCAAGTCGACGGCGTCAGGCGCGCCGGTGCGTGTCGAAGACGACGGCGCCCGCCGCCGGGTGGTGGCCGCTGCCGCCGACGACCTCGCGCTGATTGAAGCCATTCGCCGCGCATCCAGCCCCCGCGAGGTGCAGACGTCCGTCGATGCGCTGCTCGCGCGTGGGTCGGCGTTGCCCAAGGATGCTGAAGTGCTCGGCAAGGCCCTGGGTCATGCCGACGACAGCGTGCTTGAGGCCGCTCTCGCCACCCTGCGTGACGTCATTGTCGAGGGTGGTTTCAAGGGCAACGCGACCCTGCTGAAGACGCGCTTGAAGAACGTGGCCCTGTTGTCGTCGTCATCGTCAGTCCGTGAGTTGTGTCAGGACGTCGCCAACCGCCTCTGAGGCAACGGTCACGCCGCAGACACAGAAGGGCCCCGTGGGGCCCTTTTGTGCGTGCTGCGTGATCGGTGGTGTTTCTCCGGTTGGACGACGCGTGCCGCCACACGTCTTGCGCAGCGTTTACGCCTCAGGCTGAGTACCCGTCTTCGTCGTCGGTGACGAAACGATCTGGATTGTCCGTCGACGTCGGCGGCGCGTCCTCATCAAGGGCCTGGCGTAGCAGCGTCGCCAACGTCGGCTTCTGGGTTCCGTCCTGGCTCATTGAGGTCTCCCGGTCATTCATGATGACCTTCCTTCAGCAATGGTCGCGCCAAGTTCAGCCGCCAGGCTGGGCCTGCGGCGATGGGTCGCTTTTTTTGGTCACGGCGAGTGCGGAAATGCCTTCACACACGGTCTCAACACCACCGATGCACGGTGCCTCACACCAACGCAGCGCGTAACGTCTCTCGGCAGGTGGTTTGCCAACGCCGTACCGGCACGAGAAGGTGACACCGTGACCCACGACGACCGCGAAACATCTGACGCAGCGTCACCACGGCGACGCACCTGGATCTTGCTGCTGGTGCTGGTGCTGGCGATCACATTGGCCGTCGTCATCGGCCGTCGCTGCCAGGGGCCTCCGCCTGTGCCGCCAGCGCCGCCCGACGTCGTCGAGGTGACGCCTCCGGTGGCGGTCCCCGTCGACGTCGCGCCCCAGGCCCCCGTGGAGGTCGTGCCACCACCGACGCGACCGACTCCCGCCAAAGCACCAGTCAGGCCGCGGGCGCGGGCGTCGTCGGCGTCGTCGACGGCGGCAGGCCCCACCATCATCCTCGCCGCTGCCGTCGGTGGCGACGTCGCCATTCGCCGCCAGGTGGAGCGTGCTCTGCAGGGCCGGTTGGGATCCCTGGTGGCCGTCTCGCCGTCCCAGGCCAGCTACAGCGTCATGGTCAACGTCGACCAATCGTCCAGCAGCCGGGATCAGGCCACCGTGGCGTGCATCGCGAGCATCGCCGTCATGCCCAGGCGCACGATCACGGCGTCTCTGAAGTCCCGTGCGGACGTCGCCGGCGAGGGCACGCCCCTGGACGAACTCTTCGACGACGCCGCCGCCGAATGCGCCAAGAGCCTGGCTGCCGACGTCAAGGCGTGGCTCAAGGCGCATCCGCATCCGTAGTCGACCGCATTGGCTGCGCAGCAGGTCGTCGTCGTCGCGTGCTGCGTCGCCGGCACGTGAACGCGAGCGGGTCGCGATGGGTCCATCGTCGAGGCCGCGCTGGGCGTTGACCTCGACAGCGGTGCACCAATCACCAACCAGCGACGGCGACGACCTTCGCGAGGGCTCGTGCCGTGACCGGGACGTAGTGAATGCATATCGCGCCGCGGATTTTCGGCGTGAGCAAGGCGCGGCGCAGGGCTGGCGCTCGTGGCCAGCCCGAGCACGAAACGACGCTCACGTCGAAAGACCAAGCGAGATGTGATCACGAAGCCCCGGTCGCGGCACTAGGGCAGCGTCACGGTGACGAGGCCCCGTTCTGCCACGCTGCCCAGCCACAGCACCCCGTTGCGCTCATGGGCGGCGCTGGCGCTGGCGACGACATCGCCGGAGGGATCTTGCAGGGAGCGCAGAGCACGACCCTCGGCGTCGACCTCAAGCACGAAACCCCAGCGCACGGGTTGGGGGCGCAGCCGTGGTGGCAGGGTGGCGACGGCGTCCTTGAAAAAGGGCGACGGATGAATGGCATCCAGCACGCGCTTGCGGGTCGAGGCCATGGCGACCCAGATGGTGCCCCGCGGCGACACCGAAAGGTTGTCGGGGAAGCCCGGGAGATTCTCGATGAACGGTTCCTTGATGTTGCGCCGGTCGCCTTCGAGCCACAGTCGCCACAGCCGATAGCGGCCGGTCTCGGCGATGATCAGCGAGCGCTCGTCGGGCATGAGCGCCAGACCGTTGGCGGAACTCAGCTCGCGCACCAACACCGTGGTCTCGCCGCTGTCGGGGTCGTAGCGCAGCACTCGGCCGGTGGGCCGCTGGTCGAGGATGTCTTCGGTGAACTGGTCTTTGTTCCACACCGACGAGGAGTCCGTGAAATAGACGCGGCCCTTGTGGTCGATCTCGAGGTTGTTGGTGAAGCGAAACCCGTCGCCTTCGGCAGTGTTGGCGAGGACCGTCACGCTGGCTTTGAGCGGGTCTACCGCCAGTAAACCGAGGTCGGCGTCGCACACGTACAGCAGGCCGTCTCGTTCGGAAAATTGCAGCCCGAAGGGTCGGCCGCCGGTGTTGACGACGGTGGTGGCGCCCGCGTCGTCGAAGCGCACGATGCGACCGTCGGCCAGACCCGACCAGGCGTGGCCGGCAGCGTCAAACGCGATGTCTTCCGCGCCGACGATGTGGCCGGCGTCGTCGTCGAAGCGCCGGGTGGCCCGGGCCAGCAGGTTGTTCATCTGGTACGCCCCGTCGAGCGCAGGGGCTGGCGACGGAATCCACGCCAATGAACCAATGGGGGAAGGCATGGCGAACCAGGTGACGACGGATGCCGCTCCGAACACCGTCACGCCGCGCAGGGCCAACACAAGGGCACGCCATCTTTCCATCGACAGAAAGCTACTCCTGCGCAGCAGGCCAGACCAGCCCCGTCGCTGGCCAGGCATGGCCGAGGTCATGGGGTGGTGCTCAAGTCCCGCGTCGCCGTCGACACCGCGACGATGTGCCCACCGCCCCAGGCCGGGTCGAGGGTCCCCTCAACGCTCCGCTGGGCCGTCAGCGTGATCGTGCAGGTGTCGGGCACCGGTTGGCTGTCAGGGGTGTTGTCGTCGACCGGCGCGCGTTTCTCGATGGTCCCCTTGTTGATGGTCACGGTGGCCTGACCGGCTGGCACGTCGAGGCTGGCGCTTTTGACACAGTCGCCCTCCCAGCGCAGCGTGATGGCCTCGTCGGAGGCTTCGCTGTCGATGACGACGTCGATGTCGTCGTTGGCCCGCGAAAACGCTGCACCAGCGGCGGGTGCTGACAGCGCCACCGGTTCGGGCAGGGTCACCACCGACGTTGGCGCCTGCGTTTTGTCGGCGCTGCGGTTGAGGGCGATGTTGACCTCGGTGCCGGGAGCCGAGATGCCCTGCAGTGTGCCTGCATAGGTCGCCACGCCCAGCAGATTGATCTCCAAAAGCCTGGCGCTGACGTCGCCGCTGGAGGCGACCAGGGCGTCGTCGCCGTCGAGGTCGACTGAGGTGAGGGTGCCGGCTGCAATGGATGCGAAGATGTCGGTGTCGGTGCCGTCGGCTTTGACCTCGATGGCGGCGGTCATGCCGCTGGTCTCCAGGTCGCCGGATTCGATGGTGCTGCAGCCGCTGGCAACGGCGGCAAGGGCGATGAAGATGGCGGCGGGGCGTGGGGCGGTGGTCATCATGAGGAGAACTCCAGGGCGCGCCGAGGCGTGACGCGCAGCCAACCGTGAGCATTCCACGTGCCAGGTGTCCGGGGCGCATGACAGCGCGGCCGACGATGACGATGGTGCAGGTCATCCCAACGATGGGTGTGACATGGCTGTCAGACGCCAGCCCGGCCGCGTTGCCCATGTTGCAAACGCACAATCCTCCGGTCATTGATGGGCGAGATTTGTGCATTCGCACAATCGAGCGCCATCGCGCCCAGATCGCGGAGCCGAGCATGACCGTCGAACCTCTTGCGCCACGTCCGTCGGACCACACCATGCATCGCGCCTCGGCGCTGCTGGTGCCCCTGGTGCTCTTTGGCATGTACGCCGCGTTTGGTGCGTCGTGGATGGCGGTTGTGCCGTTGTTCCCCGAACTTGAGACCCACCTCGGCGTGGCCCGCGTAGACGCCGCCTGGCTCGTGACCATCGTCAGCCTGGCCAAAAGTTTCGTGCCCATCGTCGCTGGCGTCGTCGCCGCCCGCCAGGGGCTGACACGCACCATGCGCGGTGCGGCCCTGCTGATGGCCCTCAGCGTCGTCATCCCGTGGTTGCCAGGCCTGCCCCTGTGGGTCGCGGGCCGCTTCTTCTTTGGCGTCGGCGGCGCCATCTGGCTGACGTTGATGGGGGCCGTCGTCGTCGACGTCGTCGCCGTCGAACGCCGCGGCCTGGTCAACGCCATCAACGGCGTCGCCGTCAACACCGGCGCCATCATCGGCCTCAAGACCGCGTTACCGTTGAAGGATGCCCTGGGCCACCAAGGGGCGCTGACGGTTCTGTCGTCGGCGACCGTGCTGTTTCTGGTGCTGCTGATGGCCCTGGGTCCCTTGTCGAAGGCGCCGCCGCGTCAGGTGTCATTTGCCGACATCGCGCGCAGCTATCGGGCGGTGTTGGGCGAAAAAACGACCTGGCTCATCGCCATCGCCTTCTGCGGGCCCCTGGCCCTGTATCTCGTCGTCAACACCTGGCTGCCGTCGTACCTGGAAGCCGTCTACGGCTTGACCCGAGCGGCTGCTGCCCAGGCCCTGTCGCTGATGAACCTGTGGGGAATCCCGGCGTCGCTGTTGGTCGGCCTGGCCTTGCAGAAAAAGGTGTGGCGGGTGCGGGGCTTCATCCTCGTTGGTGGCCTGTTGTTGCCGGTGGGCATGCTGGGCGCGCTGCTCGCCGACGACGGCACCCGACCCATCTGGTTCGCCCTCGCCGGTGCTGGCCTGTTCATGCCCGTCGCGCCGCTGGTGACGTTGCTGCAGAAGCAGCCGGGCATGAACGCCACTCGCTTCGGCATGGTGATGGGCACCATGGGCAGCGTCACCTACATCGTGTCGTCCATCGCACCCAACGTCGTCGGCAGCGTCACTGCTGGCGGCTTACCGATCCAGGAAGCGCTGCTGCCGTGCTGCGCGTTGGGGCTCACGCCGCTGATGGGTTTGTTTTTGCGTGAACCCCACCTGGACGGCTGACATCCGGGCGCAGGCCGTCAGGCCTCGTCGGGGTCGCGCACGGCTTTGATGAGTTCGTCGACTTTGTTCTCGGTCCCCTGCCAGGGCGCCAGCAGACGGGCCCGGCGTTCGGCGCGGGTCAGCACCAAGATGGCGGCTGCCCTCGACAAACCCTGGGCCTGCGCTTCGCGCATGAACAGCCGCCGCACGCTCAAGCTGCCGATGGCAAAGACGGGGAAACCGACCGTCACCGCCAGCACCGCGTACACCAGCAGCATGTAGAGGGCGGGCAGCCCCTGCAGCGCGCCAAAGACGCTCATGCCGACGGCACAGCAGACGGCGGCCACGACGTTGCGCAGGCGCCGCAGTCCGACCAGCTGGTGCAGCAGTCCCGCCAGGGTGTCGTCGTCGACGTCGCGCACGCGGCGGAGCCAGGGCTCCACGAAGGTGGCGTTGGACTGGGGCGCAAACGACGTTTCTTTGCCAACGCTCGGGACCAGGGCCCCATGGCGCGCCCGGGATGTGCCGTCGTCGTCGTCGTCGTCGCGCTTCACCGGCCTCCGCCCCCGTCACGGGTCATGGACGTTCAGACGCCCATGGCATGGTAGCCGGCGTCGACGTACATCGTCGTGCCCGTCACATTGCGAGCCATGTCCGAGCTCAAAAACAGCACCGCATTGGCGACGTCTTCGGCATCGATGGCGCGCCGCAGCGGCGACTTCTGCGCCGTCGTGTCGATCATGGTGCCGATGTCGCCGATGCTCTTGGCGGCGCGCGAGGCATACGGGCCTGCTGACACGATGTTGACGCGGTGGCCTTCCTCGCCGAGGAACCAGGCCAACAAGCGGCTATCGCTCTCGAGGCTGGCCTTCGCCGACGACATGCCGCCGCCGTAGAAGGGCACCGCCCGCTCCGACGCCATGTATGACAAGCCAACGACGCTGCCGCAGCGGCCCTTCATCAGCGGCGTCGCGGCGCGGGCCAGGGCGACCAGCGAATACGACGAGATGGACTGGGCCATCAGGTACGCCTTGCGGCTGACGTCGGGGAGGCTTTTGGCGATCTCGGGCGAGAACGCCACGCAGTGGATGACGATGTCGACGTGCGGGGTCAGCTCGCGGACGGCCTTGAAGGCTCCCTCGATGCTGACGTCCTTGCCGTCGTAGCCCTTTTCGGAGCGCAGCTCGGGGGCGATGTCGTCGAGGGTGTCGGCGCCCACGTCGCAGCCGATCAAGGCCCGGGGCTTGAACTCGCCGGCGACGCCAAAGGGCAGCACCCGTTCGGTCGCTGATTTGTCGCGGGTCAGGAAGCGCTCGACGATCGAGCACACCCGGGGATGCGACAGCAGGATGATTTCGGCGCCCGCCGCCTGCAGGGCCTTGGCAATGTGCCAGCCGAAGCCGACGTCGTCGGCGACTCCCGTGACGAGGGCGACCTTGCCCGCGAGATTGATGGGACCTGTCATGTGTCGCTCTCCGTGTCGCCCCGCTGACGGGTACGAACGTTCCGTACAGTGTGGAGCACGCCTTCGCCCTCCCGCCGCGCCCCGTCAAGGGCAGTGGGACAGAGTGGGGGTCCCCCCTACATGAACAGCTGCTGGGCCGAACGCGCATGGATGGCGACGCTCGTCGTAGGGTGCCGCCATGCACCGCTCTGCTCCCATCGCTGTCCTGGTCTGCCTCATTGCCGCCGTCGGCGCCCACGCAGGCCCACCTGACGACCGCCTGGTGCTCTCGGCCCCAAACACCCTGGGCAACAACGGGCTGGTGCGCGTCACCAGCGCGCTCATCGACGACACGGGCACCATGCAGCTGGGCCTGTCGGGTCGCTTCTTTTCAGCGACGGACTTTGTGGTGCCCGACGTCGTCGACGCCACCACGTTGCTCGACGGCAATGCCGTCGTCGGTCTGTCGCTGTTTCGCGCCCTCGAATTGACCCTGCAGAGCCACGCCGGCGCGACCCTCAACACGGCCCGCTCGCAACCGCAGGCCTCCGTCGGCGACCTTGCTGTGGGCCTCAAGGGCGGCTTTAGCGCCGGGTTCGTCGCCGCCGCCGCCAGCGTGCGCCTGGGCCTGCCCACCCGCGCCAACAAGGTGGGCTTTGAGCTTGGCAACAGCGCCCTCACTGGCGCTGGCCACCTCACGTTTGACCTGCTGGAGGTGGGTTTGCCCGTGCGAGCCCACCTCAATGGCGGCTACACATTTCAGGCGGGCAAGCTCGCCGGGGCCGACCCCGCCAAGAACCCTTTCTTCCTCGACGGCGTCGACGGCAGCCTGGTGGCCCTGGCCAGCCAGCAGTGGTTCTTTGATCAGGTTCACGCCGGACTCGGGGTCGAGGCTCTGCTGCCGTACGTGACCCCCTTCGTCGAGGTCTGGTACCAAAGCGCCATCGGCGCGCCTGGCGGGTACGCCTTCGTCGGCGATGCGTGGCTGACGTTGACCCCCGGGGTGCGTTTCGGCCTGGGGGGCCTGCGGGTGGACCTGGCTGCCGACGTGGGCCTGTCGGGCACTGCAGGCGGGGTCGTCGTCGACATTGCCAACGTCGCCGCCGGTCAGCCCATCAACCCCGCCTGGGCCGCTCGCATCGCCCTGGCCCACAGTTTTGACGTCGTCGGCGGCGTCGTCGGCGCTGGCGGCGGCAGCGGCAGCTTCGCTCGTCTGGAGGGTTGCGCCACCGAGGGCGGCCAGCCGGTCGTCGGCGCCACCGCCATCGTCGCCGTCGACGGCCAACCCGGCCCCCTCCTGCTCGCCGACGCGGCCGGTTGCTTTGGGGCGCCGGTGCAGGCCGGCACCTTGACCGTTGTGGTCGGTGCTCCCGACCACGCCGACGTCACCGTGTCGGTCAAGGCCGCGGCTGGGCAGGTCGCACGGGTCGACGCTGTGCTCATGGCCGCTCGCCGCCATGGTCGCGTCGTGGGTTTTGTCACCAACAAGGACGACGAGAGCATCGAGGGTGCGCTGCTGGTCACCGACGCCAGCGGAACCAGGGACGCGGGTCGCTCAGTGGCGGGCGCCTTTGAACTCGATATCGCCGCGGGCCGCGCCGCCATCGTCGCCAGCGTCGACGGCTATCTGCGACAGGGGGCCCGCATCACGATTGACGCCGACGACCGCCGCACGGTGACCTTCGTGATGCGCAAGGAGCCCAAGAAGCGCTCGGCCACGCTGACGGCGGCCAAGATCGACCTCGCTGGTCGCTTGCCCTTTGTCTTCAAGAGCCAGCGCCTGCAGTCGACGGCGGGCTATTTGCTCGATGAGATAGCCGACCTCCTGCACGCCAACCCGCAGGTGCGTGTGAGCATCGAAGTGCACACCGACTTGACTGAAGTTTCTGATCCATCAGCCGCCAAAGCCCTGACGGAAGGGCGCGCCGACGTCGTCAAAGACGCTCTGTCCGACCTCGGCATCGACCCGGCCCGTCTCGAGACCGCGGGCTACGGCATCAAGCAGCTCGTGGGCCCACCCAACGATCCACGGAACCGCCGCGTTGAATTGCTCGTGATTCCTGATTGAGGCGCTGCGTCGAGAGCTCGTCACTCCCTGATGGGCCCAAACCTCGCCGTCATCGGGCCATCACCTCGTGGCGAACTCCACGGTCCAGTTCTGGCGGCCATCGATGCTGTGCATGCTGAGCCGGTGGCTGCGCGGGCTGTTGCGCCCGACGACGACGACGGCGCCACCCACCCACTGGTCGGTCTTCGTCGTTGAGGCATGGCCGTCGGCCAGCACGATGCCGCGGGGGGCCAATGCCTGCAGCCGCGGGTCGTTGGCACACTCCAGGGCCGACATGACCCTTGGGATGGCGTCGTGGTTGCCTGAGCTGTGTTCGTGGCCGTCGTCCCCGCCGAAGTCGACAAAGTGCAAGGTGGCCGGATGCTCCAATGCCACCGTCAGTCGACGGACGTCGTCACCGCGGTTTTCTTCGTACAGGGCGACAGCGACCAGCACGCGACCGGCGGCTCCCAACGAGGTGCTGATGAGCTGGCTGACGTCGGGGTGGGCGGCGCCGGGCAGCTTGCCGTGGACAGCAAAACGCACCACCGACCGCAACACCGTCCGAAGATGGTTCCCGTCGAAGGCCCAGGCGCAGATGACCATCGTGGGGTCGGGAGCACCGCGCCACCGACCGTCCTGGCCCTGCACCAGATACAAGGGCTTGACGTCGACACACAGGGCTTTGTCGGGCTTACCCTTCTTGCGCTTCGATGGAGTCGGCCACGTCGTCGTTGTCGGATGTGATCGGGCCTCGGCTCGCCTGGTGCTCTCACGCCAGCGTCGCCACCAGGCCGTCAGCCCCGTGCCGCTGGATGCCGGCAACGCGATCTGACGTCGACGTTCTTTGCTCCGACCGTGACTGCTTTTGATTTCGCGGACCATTCACACGCTCACTTGTCGGCATGATCGAAGACGCCATCCCAGTCGGGGCCGGCCACGTCGTTGCCCAGGGATTGCAGCCGGGACAGGTACACGCCGGCGACCGTGTCCGCTGGATTGCTCGCCGCGAAGCTCGCGAAGGCGCTGTGGGCGACGGCGAACTCGCCGGCGCGGAAGGCGATGACGCCGGCGTTGAACACGTCGACGCCGACATAGGCGGCGATGGCGTGACCGGGGCCACTCAAGAGCTCGTGGATGGCAACGGGTTGCTCGCGCCCCTTGACCCGCACGAGGTCGAGTTCGCGAAACGTGAAGCCCGTCGACGCCTCGGCCCGGGTGGTGGGTCCCACGATGCAAAACACGCCGTAGCGCCGGGTGAGTCCCTCAAGGCGTGAAGCCAGGTTCACGGCGTCGCCGATGACGGTGTAGTCAAAGCGTTCATCAGAGCCCATGTTGCCAGCGACGACCTCGCCGGTGTTCAAGCCGACGCCGCAGTCGAGATCGGCGCGTAAGGTCTGCCGCAGCGTGAGCAGTTCCTGGTGCATGGCCACCGCAGCCGACAACGCCCGCTCGCTGTGGTCGGTCGTCGGGGCTGGCGCTCCAAAGACCGCCATGATGGCGTCGCCGATGTATTTGTCGACGAAACCTCGTTGAGCGAGCACCGCGCGCGTCATGGGCGTGAGGTAGGCGTTCAACAGCAGCGTCAGGGCTTCGGGAGCCAGGGACTCCGACATCGTCGTGAAGCCCCGGATGTCGGAAAAAAGCAGGGTCGCCTGCCGTCGCGCGCCACCGAGAGCGAGCGCAGCCGGATTCTGCATGAGCTCGTCGATGATGGCCGGCGCCAGATAGTGGGCAAAGGCCGAGCGCAGCCGCCGGCGTTCGGCACCTTCGGTGGCATAGGCGGTCACCAGCGTCGTCGAGGCGCTCAAGATGGTCGCTGCCAACGGACCCACCAGCGCTACCCACTGTCCGGCGGCGAGGGCCATCGTCGACAACACGATGGTCGTGACGATCACGGCGAGCAAACCAGCGAGCCGCCACGCCGTCCGCCTGGGGCCAAGGGGGCCCAACAGCGTCGCACCAACGACGCCGAGGATCAGGGCCAGCAGGCCATCGAGCCAGGCCGGCGTGCGTCGCAACGGGTCGCCCGCCAGCAGGTTGTCGACGGCGACGGCGTGCACCTCGACCCCCGGCGCATCGGGGTTGAACGGGGTCGCGCTGACATCGTGTGACAAGTAGGTGGAGCCAACCAGCACGGCCTTTCCGCGCAGCATGGCGGCATCGATGTGGCCGCTGACGACGTCGACGGCCGACACCGTCTTGAAGGCACCTTTGCCCCGGTGGTTCAACAGCAGGGCGTGGTGTTCGACGACGATGCGGGTGTCGCCCAGAGCAATGCCCTCGTCGGGCACATAGCCAAGGCGGGCCGGTGACAGGCCTCGTTGGACCGCGGCCATCTGCACGGCGAGGGGCACCAGATAGGCTTGTTGGTGCAGCCGGGTGGCGGCCAGGCGACGGGCTACCTGGTCGTCGTCGTACTCCACCGTGACCAGGCCAATGGAGCCAGCCGCCATCGAAAGCGCCGGCAGCGACGACAGCAGCGTCGATGCCGTCTTTGGAGGCGGACCTGCGGCGGGGGCGACTTGTCCGTATCGACCTCGACGAAGCACCGCGGGTTCCAGCGTGCCGCCGGTTTCGTTGCCCTGCACAGCAAGGACCACCGGGCGAGCAGCCTTGAGCGACGCCGCCAACACCTCGTCGCCCCGGGTTTCCTGGCGGATGCGGCGCAGCAGGCCCTTGATGTCGTCGGGCAGGACGCTCATGCCCTGGTCGTCGTCGACGACGGCTGCCAGGTCCTTGCTCAAGGCCGGGTCCAAGGGGCTTTCGGGTTCGGCGAAGAAGGCGTCGATGCCGATGACGGTGGCGCCGGCGTTGTGAATGGCGTCGACGAGGCTGGCGATGCCGGCACGCCGTTGGGCGAGAGCCGGTGCCCGGACGAGGGTGGCGTCGTCGAGGGCGACGATGACGACGTCGCCGGTCGCCGGCCGGGGGCCGCGGGCGCGAAAGCGGGCGTCGAGGCTCAGCAGTTCCAGGCGAGAAAAGGCCTGGCTGATGACGCTGTCGTGGCCGATGGCAAGGCCGGCGGCGATGACAGCAGCGACGATGACGCCGGCCATCACCGACGTCCCCGCCTGCAGCCTCGACCGCGTCCTCGCCGCGCTCACGTTCTGCTCACGTTCGAGGCGCCTGCAGCACGACCCAGCCATTCGCGGTGGGGATGGGCGTCTTGAGCAGCGTCTGCGCACAGGTGGGAACGGGCAGGGCGCCCGACAGCCGCACGCGCACAACGACGCCATCCTTGACCTGCAGCCACACCTCGACCGTCGACGACGGGGGCAGCATGCCGTTGCTGGCGACGTCGTTGATGCAGCCGCGCAGGGTCTGACCGTCACCCACCGAGGGGGGCAGCGTCGTTGGCGTGCGGCTTGTTCGGGCCACGGCGAGCGTGGTGCCGAAGCGGGCCTGCAGGAACATCGCCGGCGCCACGTCGTCTTCGCTGGGCGCCAGTCCAGCCTTTGCGCCGACCTTGGCTGTGCTCTTTTTCTCGTCCGTGTCGCGGCTCTCGTCTCTGGCCATGCCCGCCATGTCCGCCATGTCCGCCATGTCGGCCTTGGCGGCCTGTCGCGACCCCTTTGGCGCCGGCGACGACGACGGCGGTGGCGACGGCGCTGGCGGTGCCGCTTTTGCGGGAGCCGCAGACGGAGCCGGTGCCGCTCCGGCTGCGGCTCCGGGCCTGCGGGCCCTGGATTCGCTGGCGGCCCCGGCCGTTTCGCCAGCGCGGATCATGATTCGCCAGGCGGCGGCGCGCTCGCGGACCACGGCCGCCGGGAAGGCGGCGGTCTCGCCGGGATCGAGCAGTTGGGCCAGTTGGCGGTCGACGGGCGTGCTGGTCGCGGGCGCGTTCAACAGCAGGATGTCGGCGACGGCGAGGGCGCCGGTGTCGTCGACGCGCACCGCATGTCCGTTGCGCAGCAGCAGCACCGAGAAGGCGCCCTCGGCGGCCTCAAGCTCGTCGGTGAGCACGAGATCATGGTTGGCGCGGGCGGTGAAGGATTTCCCGGCCGCGGGCTTGACCACCACCGCGCCCTGCACATGAAGAACGCGAGCCACGGCGGCTTCGCTCGACGACGCGGGCCGGTCCAGCGTCGACGCCATGCCCGGGCTGCACGCCATCGTCGTGGCCACCGCCACGCTCACGGTCCAGGCTGACATCCACGCTGAAAGCACCGCCCACTTGAAGTCCACCGAGCCTCCGTCTTCGTCCGTTGCACGATCCAGCATCGCACCTGCCGCCGTCCACCACATGGGGCGTCGCATGGTGGCAACGCACGCACGCACGCGACGGTCTTCAGATATCGAAAACTGAACAGGCGATCATGTGGGGGAATGTCGTCGCTGCCGCCGGCGGCCGACGGCGTGTCAGGACTTGTCGGCCCGGCTGTCGAGGCGGATGTCGCTGGTGCGCAGTCGTCGGGCCTGCTCCGCCCGCTTGCGCTGTCGTTCGATGCCGAAGGCGTCGAAGCCCCGCTCGTTGGCGACGGCGAGAATCATGCCCTCGCCGCAGAAGGGGTCGGCGATGGTGCGCGTGTTGGGAGCGTAGCGGGCGACGATGTCGCAGGCGGCCCGGGTGGCGAAGAGCCCGACGCCCCGGGTCCAGGTGACCGGGCCGCCGTCGTCCATGACGTCGGCGACGGTATCGGGCAGGGTCGCTGGCAGGGGGCTTCGCCCGTAGACCAGCAGGTGGGTATAGGCCGCCCGCCGCGACGACGTGGTGCCCGGCGGCCTGCGACAGATGATCTTGCGCATCAACAGCACGCCGCCGGCCTCAAGGACACCCGCGGTGATCATGGCGCTCTTGTCGACCCACAGTCCGCCGCTGCGCACGTCGGTCTGAAACAACAGCAGCAGCCCGCCGTCGTCACAACAGCCGAGCAATTGCCCCGCGGTGCGGCCGAAGAAGGCCCGCCAGGCGCTGTCGCTCTGCCCGGTCTCGCTGACGTCGGGGATCGACGACACGACCGACCAGCCACGCCGGTCGCGGGCCATGGCGCCATCGGGACCGGCGTCATCAAGCCAGGCGACCGTGTCGATGGCGAGCACCTCGCGTGTCGGCGTTGTCGGCGTTGTCGGCGTTGTCATGGACGTCACACGCTGCGCGGGAGGTCGAGGGTCCGCAGGGCCTCGGCCCGCAGAACGGCGTCATCGGCGTAAACGCCTGCGTAGGCGGTGGTCAGCACCCGCTCATCGCCGCGCCGGTCTTCGCCCAGCAGCAGACACAGTTGCTCGCATTCGACGACGGCCACCGCGCCGCGGGCCTGGCCCAGATCCACCAGGGTGTCGACGATGTCTCTCGTCAGCCACTCTTGGTAGGTGAAGCGGTGGCCCAGCGCGTCCACCAGACGGGCGATGCGGCCAAAACCATGCAGTCTACCGCCGGGTAGATAAGCAACGTGGGCGACGCCGCGAAAAGGCACCAGATGGTGGGGGCAGACGCCGTGGACGGCGATGCCGCGGATGACGACCAGGTCCTGACGGGGATCGTCGAAGCCCTGGCCCAAGATGGCACCAAGGTCGGTGCCAACGCCGCCGAGCAGGCGCTTTTCCCACAGCTCGCGCACGCGCTTGGGGGTGTTCTTCATGTGGCCAACGGCCAAGTCGCCATCGTCGACGCCACAGGCCTTCAGCAGGGCCACCACGGCGGCCTCGAAGGCGACCCCGTCAAAGGGACGGGCCGGTTCAATACCGATCCGGCGGGCGGGGGGGACGTGGTCGTCGTCGTGCATCGTGGTTGCTACCTTA
>CAJBHN010000384.1 GCA_903952805.1 uncultured Myxococcales bacterium
GCGTTGCGCACCAGGCGCTGACGCGGCACCGGGAGACCCACGCCGGCGAGGATCTTGTTGGTCTCCTCCTTGTCCGACGCGATGGAGACCGCGATGTGGCGGGTCTCTGACGTCACGGTGGCCTGGATCCGCTTTTGGTACTTCCCATGGCCGAATTGCACCAACGACTGGTCGTTGACCCGCAACCAGGGAATGTCGCGTGCTTCGGCGGCCCGCACCAAAGACGCCGTCGACGGGCCGAGCTGCCGGGCCTGGGCGAAGGCAATCAACTCGTTGAGTTCGGCCTTGAAGTCGAAGCCCTCCTCGACCGTGCCCTCGGGCTGCAGCGAAGCCGGCAACAACTGGTAGAGCAAGCGCATGGCGAGGTCGAAGGCGGCCTCACCGACGCGCTCCTCCTCGAACTCATAGACGATGTGGTAGTGCCCGGGGTCTTCGGCGCTGCGGGTCTTGCCAAATGTGACTGACGCCGACGTCAGCTGCTGCAGTTCAATCGCCACGTGCTCCAGCACATGCCCCAACCACGTGCCGTCGCCTTCGCGAAGCCGACGCTCGAAGCCACCGGGCTCGCGATAGGAGCAGCCATGCTGGCTGAGCGAGGGCATCGCGGCCATCAACCCGTCGACGAAGGACGGAATCTTGGCGCTCGGCCACTGCTCCAGGGCACCCAGGTCAAGGAGCACCCGCATCACCGGGAAATGCGCGTATTGGTTTGGCCCGCGGTACACCCGACGCTCAACAATCTTCATGGTTGCCCTCTTGCGATGATGTGAATGCGGCGCTTGTCAGTCTTCGGCGATGGCCGCAGGCGGCGTCGCCCGGCGTGACTTCAAATCGAAGCGCGCACCATCGGTCAGGATGTGCAGCGTGATGTTGGTGATGCAGATGGCCTTGCCCTGCGGCGTGCTGGGCATCGACGAATGCTGCAACGATGACGGGTCGACGACGGTGATGGCGTCGGAGCCTGTCACATGGATGACATTGTCAGGATCGATGAAGGCGGCGGTGTCTTCGTCAAGCCCGAGGCCAACCGCGAAGGGGTTGTACGACAGCGCACTCAACAGTCGACCGAGGCGGTCCCGCTGCCGGAAATGCTGGTCGATGATGACCCGGTTGGTCATGCCAAGGCCCGGCGCCAGGCTCGTCTGGCCCGCATGGGGAGTGGCCCCAGCCTCGCCATAGGCAATCATATGCTCAGACAAGATGGCAGCACCCGCAGAGGTCCCGCCGACGTTGACGCCCTGGGCATTCAATCGGCGAATCGCCTTCGCCACCGGCGTTCCCCCCAAAATGGCCGAGATGCGCAGCTGATTGCCGCCGGTCAAGAATATCGCGGTGGCCTCGTCGAGCTTGTCGAGCCACTCCTGCCGCTGCGCCTCTTCGCGGGTGTTGAAAGGCAGCGCGAACGCCTCTTGCACGCCGAGACGGCCAAAGATGGCCTCGTAGCGGGCACCGGTATCCGCCAGCACGGACGCCGTGGGGATGATGGCAATCTTGGCCTGCTTGCCACCGGAAATCTCGACGAAGCGCCGGAGGATGCCGATGTCGGTTTCTTTGTCTTCGGCCCCGCCCACGGGGACGATCCAGCCACGGACATGCTCGTCGGATACCTTCGCCGGGCTCATGGACGCACCTTCGTCTTCGTCATCGTCGTTTCCGTCATCTTCGTCGTCATCGCTCTTCCTTCAAGTCCCCTCAAACATGCCTCGGACGGCGACGGCGCCGTCGCGGACCATCCACCGGCCGCGCGCCATCACATCGACAACGGCATGGTCGTCGCCAAGGACGACGAGGTCGGCGCAGCCGCCGTGCGCGATGCGGCCTTTGTCGGCCAAACGCAACAGGCTGGCGACGCTGGTCGTGACGGGCTGCAGAATCGACGACAAGGGTCGTCCTCGACGGAGCAGGGCCTGCAGGGCCTCGGTGATGGTGCCGGGGCGCCCGATGTCCATATGCACCAGCTCCCCCTGCGCGTTGAACGTCGGCAGACAGCCCGAGCCATCTGACGAGATGGTCAGACGCTCCAACGGCAAGCCGTCGGTGATGAAACGCTCGACGCAATCCTCCACCGAGATGCCGTCGTCGCCGGGGTCGAAGGCGGTGACGTCAATGGTGCAGCCGCGTTTGACGAGGTCGATGGCCTCTTCAAACAACTCACGGCGGCGGTTGACATGGGTCGGGTGGAAGGTGCGGGCGGGCAGTTCGGTCTCATCGAGAGCACGACGGATGAGTGACAGGCCGCGGACGCCGTCGCCGAGGTGCAGATGCAGCACGCCCGCCTTGCCGGTCATCAGCCCACCGACATGGCAGTCGGCGGCGATGCGCACGACTTCGTCAAACGTGGGCTGACTGGAGCGATGATCGGAAATCGCCAGTTCGCCCACCCCGATAATAGCGTCGACGAAGGCAATGTCGTCGCGCACGGAGCCCGTCAGCGTGCCGACGGGCACGGCATAGCCGCCGGTCCAGCACCACGACGACAGACCTTCGGCACGCAAGCCATGGGTGCGAGCGACCAGGTCGCGCATGGTGCGGGTGGTGCAGTCAGTGCCAAGCACACCCACGCACGACGTGATCCCGGCTTTCGTCAACGACGACAGCACGATGGGGGGCACCCTCGAAGCCGGCCCACTCTCGCCGCCGCCGCCCGTGGCGTGCACATGGCCGTCAATGAGCCCCGGGATGAGCCGCTGCCCGTGCACGTCGACAATGTTGACGTCGATGCCCTGCAACGCTGGCGGATCAACCAGGATGGCCAGCACACGATCACCACCGACGACCACATGACGCAGCCCAAGATGTTCGGGGGCGTAGACGTCGGCGTTCTTCAGGATCGTGATCACGGCATTACTCGGGCTGGGGAGAAGTGGCGGTCGGCAAACCCATGGCAGCGTCGATAAGGCGCTGACGTTCCATGGTGGCATCGTAGGCAGCGTCGATGCCCGGCCCCGCCCATCGGACAATCTGATGGTCCGGGGCGAGGTCCCTCAAAGCCTGCAACTCCCGGTGCTGCTCGACGGTCGTCGGGGCCACCAGCACCAACTGCGCCTGGGCCCGCACGAAGGCCGGGTCATGCTGCAGGGCGCTGCGGAAGTGGCCAGCGGCGGCGCTGGCGTCACCGTCGCGCATCCAGGACGCGACGCCACGCAAGAAGCGCAGGCCGTTGCTGTCGGGGTTGTGGGCTTCGACCCGGGTCAGCAGCTCGCCAAAGCGTCGCCACTGGTTGCGCAGCCGAGCGGCATCGGCGGCGACGCGGTAGCCGACGTAGTTATCGGGAGCGCGCTGGATGACGAGGTCGGCTTCGCGGTACCCGGCGTCGACGTGCTCCGCGGCCAGCAAGCGCAAGGCCTCGTCGATCTGTCGAAAGCTGGCGATGCGTGTTCGCTCCTCATCGAGGCGTTGCTGCTCCTCGGGGCTTTGCCCGCTGCGGAGTTCGAGGCCTCGCACCGTGGTGTCCAGGGCCGTCGCCGTCCGCGCCAACACCTCGGCCACCGTCAACTCCGCCTCGCCCCAGGCGAGGTACAGCTGCGCCCGCAGCGCCACGGCATCGATGTCGACGTCACCGCCAGCGTCGTCTCTGACTTCGGTGGCGGGGATGGCGGCGATGGCCAATGGAAATGCGTCGAGGCGGTCGCTCTTGAGAACGGCCATGGCGCCGGTTTCTCCAGCCAGGATGACAGCCGCACTCCGCGGCGGGACCTGGCGAGCCTCAAAGGAAGCGACGATGGCCTTGGCCTCCGCCAGGGTCAGCGCCGCCCGGCTCACCACCGGGGATGTCGCACATCCCGCCACCA
>CAJBHN010000385.1 GCA_903952805.1 uncultured Myxococcales bacterium
CTGCAGAGAGACTTCCATGACCAGATCCCTCCGGCGTGCCCTTCCCCTCGGTGTGTTGCTCGCCACGCTCGGCTGTAGCGGCGGCCTGAACTGCGGCAGCGGGTGCTCTGACGCCTATCCGTTTCCGCAGAGCGCGGCGGCAGTGCCCAATGGCGCCCAATTCGTCGACAGCGGGGTGCGCATGCGCCTCAGCCAGAGCGCGCTGGACTTCATCGTCGCCAACTTGCAGCCCATCTTGGCGACCCAGCTCGGCAACGACCCCGCCAACCCGGACTTCATCACCATCCCCATCCCCGACACCGCGTTTGGCGGCACCGTCTCGCTGGGCGCCGGCTCGCAGGAACGACGACCAACCCGCGCCATCATTGATGGCTCCGCCCTCGCCGACCGCATGACGGTCGAGTTCACCGAGAATCCGCAGGGCATCCTCATCACCCTCGACGACATTCCCTTCGGCTTCGACGGCCGTGTGTTTGGGGAACTCGACGGCTTCGCCGACGCCGCCTGCGACATCAAGGGCACCAACCCCGCCTACGGTGGCTTCCCGTTCATCACCGGCATCAGCTTCGAGATGCTCATCACCCCCCGGGTCGGCCAGGGCGCCGAGTGCGACGAGGCCGGCGGCCAGGGCGAGTGCCTGAAGCTCTCTGTCGACGTCCGCCAGGTCGGCATTGGCGACTTCGGCAGCAACGCCATCGCCGTCACCAAGCCACCCAATTGCCGCACCAACGTCGGCCGCACCTGCGACGAGAGCGCCGACTGCGCCTTTGGCTCCAACTGCTTCCGGGGCCAATGCGTCGGCGACGGCGAGGGAGCCTGCTCCGAAGACTGCAGCGACAACCGCATCTGCACCCTGGGCATTTGCGTCAACAACCCCGCCGACAGCGAAGGCGACGTCGAGTGCAGCGGCGTCTGCGGCGTCACCGACTTCTTCGTTGGCGTCGCCGCCAGCATCGTCGGCTTCATCGAGCCCATCATCGAGCCCCTGCTCGACAACGTCATGCAGATCGCCATCACCAACGCCCTCGAAGACGTCGACGGCGCGCCCCTGTCGGCGTCTGGTCGCCTCGACATCGCCGGGTTCGCGCCGGGCATCTTGCCCGACAGCGCCCTCGACCTCGGCTTTGCCATCGCCCCTGCCGGCAGCGCTTTTCGCGTCAGCACGCCGTCGGGCGGCACCAAGGGCATGGACCTCGTGCTGAAGTCAGGCTTTGAAGCCGCACCGCCGCTGGACGACAGCGAGGGGCTGACGGTGCCGCATCCCTGCGTGCGTCCCATCGAGGGCCTGGAGTTCGGCGACCTCTACGGCGGCCGCTCGGAGTTCTTTGTCCCCGACACCCTTGTGACCCCCCTGACCGGCAGCACGGGCGGCGAGGGCTACGACATCGGCGCCAGCCTCGCCAAGGGCGCCATCAACCAGACGATGTTCGCCCTCTACAACACCGGCTCCCTGTGCCTGGAAATCAGTTCTGACGCCATCAACGGCCTCACCGGCGGCGGCTTCCAGTTGTCGGCGGGCA
>CAJBHN010000386.1 GCA_903952805.1 uncultured Myxococcales bacterium
AGGCGAACCACTGTGCCCGATCGCCGATCGGGCCGACGCCTTCTTCGCGTTTGCAGCCCAGGCGCGCACCCAACGCAAGCGCGCGGTCATCACACCCATCGGTGCCGCCCTCGCCGACGCCGTGCGCGCTCGCGGCGCCCGGACCATGTGCATCGGGGCCGAACCGGTGCTCGAGCTGGCCGAGTGGCTTGGCGAACTCGGCGGACCCGACCCGTTGGAGCGCCTGCCCGTCGCTCGGGCACTGGCACGCCGTGGTGGCAAGGTCGTCGCCTGGGACGCCCACGCGCTGACCGATGAGCAGCGCGCCGTCATCGCGTCGTTGACGGCCCAGTGGAAGTCCGCGCGAGCTGGCCCCCTCGTCGGCTTCCTCAACGCGGTCGATCCCCTGCAACACGTCGAACAGAAGGCCTTATTCGTCATCTACGACGGCAAACTCGAAGGGCCGGCGGCGGTCCTGGCCGCCGTTCCGGTGTGGTCGTCGTCGTCGTCGTCGTCGTCGTCACCCTCTCCCGCGGGCGGCGCCGACGCCTGGTTTTTCGCGGACTATATGCGCCACCCAGATGCCCGTGCTGGGGTCGTTGAGCTGTTGTTCGTTGAAGCAGCGCGGGCTTTGCGAGCGCGCGGCGCCCGGGAAGTGCGACTCGGCCTGTGTCCTCTGGGGCGGCTGGAGCTTGGTGGCAAACCCGATGGCATCCTCGAAGCTATGCTGCGGCCCCTGCTGTCACGGCAGCGGGATCGCACGACGTATCCGTTTTCGTACGCGCAGGTGGCGGCGTTCAAAGAAAAACTCGGACCGACCCGCTTTGACCCGATGTTCATCGCCACCGACGGCGCACGAGGCCCGTGGCTCGCCCAGGCGCTGGCGTGGGCGCACTTCCCAGACGGCCCCCTGCTTGCGCGCACCCAACGCGTGCGGGCCCAGCTGGCGGCGCGGACGCGAACCGACGTGCTGCCCCACCTGAAGACGGCACCGCGCTCAGCCGGCGACGCCATGCGCCGGGGCGCGTTTGTCTTTGGTGCCGCAGCGGTGTTTGCCGCACTCCACCTCGCGCGGCAGCTGATGCCGTCGTTCGAGGCGTTCTTCCAAACGAGCCGCTTCATTCCGTCGTCGTGGACGCCCCAGGGCGTGTGGCTCGGACCGATGTTTCACAACCACACCTACCATCTGTGCGGCGACCTCGCGTCATTGCTGTTTTTCGGACTGCTCCTTGAGTGGGCAGCGGGCCACGCCTTGGTCGTCGTCGTCACCGCTTTTGGACTGTGGGCAACCAACCCACTCAGCACGTGGTTGGTGACGCCGCTGCTGCAGCGCTTCAGGCCCGGAGACTTGCAGCGTTTCCTCACTGAGGGCGACGTCGGCTCGTCCAACGCCGTCTATGCGATCGTCGGCGCCGTCGCGGCGGGCTTGAAGAACCCGGCACTGCTGCTCCTCCCGTTCGCCGCCAATGGCCTCTACCTGTGTTTCGCGAAGAATTCCTGGCTCAGCATCCATCACCTGATCGGCCTTGGTGGCGGTTATGCGTTTGGCTGGCTGTGGCGACGTCACAAGAACAAGGCGGCGCCAAGCACGCCTTCCATCCCCATGCCGGGCTCAGACACGTGATGGCAGCCCCCTCGTGACGGGCGCTATTCCAGCCAGACCAGCACGGAGCGCCCGGGTTCGATGAGCTCGAAGATCCGATGGGGCACGAGCTTCTCGGAGCGCGCGAGTTCATCCTGGATGTCGTCGAGGGGAATCTTTTCGGCGTGGATGCTGGCGACGACGTCGGCCGGGATCAGATCGACAAGCCAACGGGCGCTGCGGGCCGGGAGACTGACGTTGACCCGCTCTTCTGTGCCGCGGTGGACGGTCACGCGCAGCTGCGTCGCCTCCTTCGCGTTGGGCGCGGGGGTTCCAAAGAAGTTGCGGACCCACGTGTAGGGACAGTTGCTCACCTTCAGAACCTAGGGTCTCTCTGTCCAATACGCCATCAGGCAAGGCGAGAAGGGTGTGATCGGAAACGGTGGGTGCCTACACGGTGTCCTGGGGGGCTTCGCTCTCCCAGAACGGCTCCCACCAGTCGTTTTCACGCATCACGCGGAGGGCGAGCATGGGGTTGATCGTGGCGGGTGACCAACAAGCCCC
>CAJBHN010000387.1 GCA_903952805.1 uncultured Myxococcales bacterium
GGTTCCTGAGGTTGCGGCTCGAAAACGGCGTCGACGTGTGGGTGGACCGAAAACACACGCAGCTGGTGCCCTGAGTTGGGCCGAGCAAGCCGAGCTTGAGCAGGCGGGCACCGCAGAGACGCCACCCCGTTCTTCTTCGTCGAGGAAGCCGCCCATCCCGGTGAATGCGCCACGGTCTTTGTCGTGCTGGCTGATTCACATCGGAGTCGATGTCAGCGATGGCGCCCGAGATGGCGGCACCGGACGCAAAATGCGCGGAGCGAACCAAATGTCGCGACGCGCCTTTCGGTGGCTCAGCTTGAGCCGCCGCGGCAAGCATGGCGCTGTCGACGACTTCCGCAGCAGCGGTTACTCGGTGGCAGAAGGACCGCCGGTGCCCTCGGGACCGACCACCGTCGTGACTCGCGGGCGCGTCAACACCTTCTGGGCGACGCGGCGTACGTCATCGAGCGTGACCGCTGCCAACTTCTGCTGATGATCGCGATGCGCCAGATGCCCCAGGCCATAGAGAGCGTTGAGCGCCATCGTCGTCGCCCTGGCTCCCGTGCGCTGCAGACCAATGGCATGGCTGCCGAGCAGGTATCGCTTGGCGCGATCAAGTTCAGCGCCGGTGATGCCCTCGTTGACCAGCGTCATCAAGATCGCGTCGATGCCTTCAAAGGCGCGGTCGACCTTGTCGGGGCTGGTGCCCATGTACACCGAAAATGTTCCCGGCTCGAGACCGTCCACCGCGTAGGCCGACACCGAGTAGCAGAGACTCTGCTTGTCACGGAGTTCAAGGAACAGGCGCCCGCCCTGCCCCCGACAACGCCGACACCAGCACCTCAAGGGCGAACCGGTCCTGGTCGGCCAGGCGCAGCCCCGTTGTGCCAGTCACGAGGTGGGCCTGGGCTCGCTCACGCAGCAAACGGGCCACACGTGGCGCCTCGGGGGGCGCTTCGATGGTCGGCTGCGGCGGCGGCAGCGTCTCGTCGTTGTCGAGGGCCTCGTCGACGAAGGACAGCACGCGATCGGGATCGATGTCGCCCACAAAGCACAACACAGCCCCCTTGGCGCGGGCCCGTGAACGCCAAAACGACGACAGACTCTCCGACGTCGCCGCCGTCACGCTCTCGGCGCTGCCAAGGAGGTCACGCCGGTACGGGTGCTCCTTCCACAAGGTCCGGTTGAACAGATCGAATGCGAGGCCCGCCGGGTTGTCGGCCTTGGCGCGGATGTCCTCGAGGGTATGCGCCTTTTGACGTTCGAGCTCATCGGTGCTGAAGGCCACATGATTGAACGTGTCGAAGAAGAGTTCGAGGCCGCTTTGGAGCTGGGGCGTGAGAATCGTCTGACGCAAGCCGAAGGAGTTTCGGCCTGCGAATCCGTCAAGGCCGCCGGCAGTGCGGTCGAGGTAGTCGGCGATTTCGACGGCGCTGCGGGTGGCGGTACCTTTGCTGACGAGTTCGGCGGCCAGGTGGCTGTAGCCGCTGCTCGCGTCATTCTCGGCACGAAGCCCACCAAGCCAGGCGGCGCGAATCGCGACAATCGGATTGGTGTCATCACGCTCGATGATCACCGTCGCGCCGCGCACGTTCTCGGTGACAATCCGGTCCTTGACCACGCTGGTCCGTCGCTTGCGCGGACGCAGGGCCTCCAGCGCCAACGCCTCCAGCGCGGCCGGCTCCACACGAGCCGCCTCTGCCTTGGGCACAAGTGCGACGACTGAAGCCTGGCTGTGGTCGAAGATCCAGTTGGCGGCTTCTCGGACTTCGTCGGCGGTAACCGCTTGAACGCGACGCTGATATTCGAGTTCGAACGTGGGGTCGTCGGTCATCAGCTGCCAGGTCCCCAGGCGACGGGCGAGACCTTCGACGGTCTCACGCTGATACACCATGTCGGCGGCGAGGATGGCCTTGGCCTTCTCAATTTCCTGGGGTGACACGCCGTCCTGCATGCGGCGCAACTCATGCCCCAGGGCATGCATGGCGGGCACCAGGTTGTCGTGACGCAAGCTGGCGCCAACGACGAACAGGCCCGGGTCCTTGGGCGTGTACGCATAGGCGTAGACTTCGTTGGCGAGCTTCTGTTCACGCTTGATGCTGCGGGTCAGACGCGAACTCTCGCCAGTACCGAGGACGACGCCCAGCACGTCAAGAGCGGGAGTACGGGGGTCGAGCAGCGACGGACCGCGAAAGCCGATCGCCAGGTGGCTCTCTTCAACGTCGTCGACGAGGCCCTGCACGCGCAGGCGCGTCTGGGGCTCCTCAACGGGGCGGGGCGGCAGGACGCGAGCGCCGGACTTGGCGTCTTTGAAGGCCTCCTCGACAGCCGCGCAAGCGACGTTGGCGTCGACGTCCCCCACGACGACCACCGTGAGCCGGTCGGCGCGGTAGTGGGCGTCGAAAAAGGCGGCGACATCCTTGCGCGTAAAGCCCGCGACGACGTCACGGTAGCCAATGACCGGGCGGTGGTACGGGTGGGCATTGAAGGCGCTGGCGAACAGGGCCTTGCTCACACGAGAGCCGGGGGAGTCTTCGGAACGCTTGATCTCCTCGAGAATGACCTCGAGTTCCTTCTTCAGTTCTTCCTCGTCGAAGGCAGAACGCTGCACGGCGTCGGCGAGGACGTCGAGGCCGGTGGCGAAGAAGTCCTTGGCAATGACGACGTGGTAAACGGTTTGGTCGTAGCTGGTCCAGGCGTTGACCTCGCCGCCGGCGGCTTCGATCTCGGCGGCTATTTGGCCGACGCCACGCCGCACGACGCCGTCTTTCATTGTGCCCTTGAACAGCATGTGCTCATGAACGTGGGCGAGGCCTGCCTCCTGAGCAGTCTCGTCGGCGGAGCCAACGCCGACCCACACTTGGATGGCGACGACGGGAGCGGCTTTGCTCTCGAGGACCAACACCGTCAAACCTGACGGCGTGGTGTGCTTCACGAGGCGATGTCCGGTGCTGCCAAAGGTATCAAGCATGGGAGTGTGGTAGCGGCGGAGGCACCCGACGGCAACAAAAGTGGCCCCCGGGACGCCTCATGGTCGGGGAATGACTCCGCAGGGAACGCTGCCACATGGATTGACGATGACACCGTCGGCGAAGAACGCCGTCATCTGGGAAACGGCCTCGACGGTCGACCGCAACTCGCTGTGGACGAAGGTTTCTTCAGCCGGGATATTGGCTTCCGTTTCAAACGCAGGGTCGATGCCCATATCAAAAAACGAGATGCCGCTGCCTGCGTAAGGGGTCGTCACGACAGCGAAATCAGAGGGCGACGGCACTGCGCCCGGCTGAACCCAGGGGATGCCCAGGTAGCGAGCGTGCAACAGGGTTCCGAGGTTTGGCACCTGACTGTCGCCACGGCCGGCCTGCAGCAGCACCCGGCGGCCTTGATGGCCACCGTCTGGCCCTTCGGGGAGGCCCTCGGCTTCGAGGTAGGGAGCCCAGGCCCCGGCGTCGAAGCGGTCAAAGCCTCCCTGCATCTGGGCGGCCAACAGCTGCTGGTCGAGAGGATCGGGAAGAGACAGGTTCAGGAAGAACAGGAAGCCCTCAAAAGGACGGGCGCGAAACATCATGTGCGAAAAGCCGGCACCGCCCGACTGCAACACCGATCGACGCACCTTGGCATTGAGTGCACTCAGCACACCGCCGAGGATATGGCCCTGAGAGATCCCCAGAAAAGCGACGTCGTCGCGACTGAGGACAGCGGCGTTCGCGTTGCTGACGGCCCCCTGTGTCGACGTCCCCGGGCCATCGGCCGGGCGGCGGAAGGGCTTGACCTGGACGTTCCCCGCAACGGTGACTGTCACGTCGTCGAGACCGCCGCTGCTGATGAGTTCAGTCAGGGTCAGCCAGTTCATCATCGCCTGGGGAACCCGCTCGCCGAAGCGCAACGCTTCGCTGACCTCGTTGCCAATGCTGCCCGAGACGACGCCGACGTCGCCGATGGACATCCCCAGCCAGTCGAGGGCGAAGACCGTGCGGCCGGCTTCGTTGGCGATGTGCCGGGTGCTGCCAAATTCAACTTCGTCGCGACTACCGAAAAATCCGTGTCCATACAGCAGCGCCGAAGAGGCATCGAAGCCGTCACGGACCTTGGCGGGGATGACAACCGTGACGTCAAAAGTGGTCGTACCGCTGAGGCGCACCTCGCCGTTTTCATCTCGTGCCAGCAGAGACCCCGCAGCCTCGCTGTCGACCACGCGGGGGCCTGTGACGCGCAACTCGACGAAGCGCCAGGCGTTTTCGGGGCGGTCGTCGAAGACGCGGAGCAACTGATCACCTTCAAAGAGGGCGTCGACCTCGACGGTGGGGGGCGTCCGCTCCAGTTCGGCCAGCACAAGTTGGCGGGCCTGGAGCATGTCGTGCGTCACCTGGCGGTCGCTGCCCGTCGTGAAATCCCACGCCAGCTGCAGGCCAGACCGTTGCAGTCCCGCCGCCTCAATCAGCGGAAAGATTGCCTCTTCATAATGCTTCAAGAGTGGAGCCAGCACGGGGTCATCACCGACGGCGACGCTGCCGTCGCGCAGACGACGAAATGCCTCGGGGACCGGGACGGGAGCGCCGGTGACGTCGGTGACGCCGCTGACGGCAACAATGTAGCGAGCCTCGGCATCGAGCTTTTGGAGTGGCCGCATGATCAGGGCTTCACGGGCGATGTCGGAGGCACGAGGATCAACGTCGACAAAGATGGGGACGCGTTTGCCGTCGCTGGCTCGCAGCAACGCCATTGTATAGCCCCTGGCGATGGTGAGTGCGCCATCGTCGTCGATGCGAGGCACACTGTTGGGATCGACGGGGACGCCGAACGTCCAAACAATCGGCGATTGGCGCGAGAAACCATCTTGGGGGAGGAAGTCGTTGATGTCGGCGCTGCGCCCCTCGGTGGTGAAGAGCTTGGCGGCACCGGTGATGCTGACGCGCTTGCCTGAAGGCAGTGTCGGATCGTTGACCAGAAAGTGGTCAGACGGATAAGGGAGTCCGCAGGCGAGGTCTCCCAGCAAGGGCTGGCACCCATCGGCGATGTCCAGGGCCACAACCGGCGGTGGACACGCCGTGAGCGCAATGCTCAGGGCGACAGCGACGACGACGGCGAAAAAAGCGCGCAGCATGACCCCATGATGCCCCAGCCTCGGTCCCCGTCAACGCGGCGGCAGACGTGCCTCGTGGCAGTCCACGGGCCCTTGCCCGGGTCAGGAGTCAGACAAGGCAGCAGGCCAGTGGACGTCGGTTGCGCGCGGCGGCCGAACCCGTTGGACCAGGACCCGCGTCAACAGCCGGTAGATTTCACGATCGTCGTGGTCGACGATCACCTCGAGGTGCCTGGCGACCGTCTCCGCGTCACCGCGCGCGACCGGCCCCGTCAGCGCCGTGGACAGAGGCGAATGCTCAGCCCGATCGGCCGTCGACGCCAGCAAGCGCGCCAGGCTGACACGAGCCACATCGGCGCTGATGCCGACGGCAACGAGTTGCTCGACCCCGACCTGCAGCAAACCCGTCGCTAGATTGCCAGCGATGACGGCCCCGGCATGGTATCGTGCGCGCTGCTCGTCGGTGACGCGTGCAGGCATCAGCCGCAACCGATGCGCCAGGTCGACAAGGCGGACACGATCGTCATCCACATCAGCGTCGACAGCACACAAAGCGCCAGCTGCAATGACGGTGCGGCCATCGAGCGAGGCCAGGGGATGAAACGCACCTCGGCGCAATGACGACGGCAACGCTCGCAGCCCCAGACTACCGGCCATATGAACCACGAGGACGCCACGAGCGACGTGGAGTTCTCCAGCAACCGCACCAATGGCGGAATCGTTCACGGCCAACACCACCAAGGCAGCGTCGCCGACGTCGATGGTGCCACGACTGTCATGGGTTGTATGTGCGATGCGGGCTCGGCGCAGGGAACTCGTCAGCGAACCAGCGGCCTTGCCCCGACCAACGACGGCGATGCGCCACGGCCCTCGACCTCGACGACGCTCAGACATCATCAGGCAGTTCAGCAAGGTCTACCTGCCGCAGGGCCAGACGAACAATCTGGCTGCGGCTGGCGCGGCGGTGGCCAAGGGTGCGCGCCTCGCGCAGGAGCTCATCAAGCCGAGCGACGTCCTCTTCGTAAAACGAGAAGGTCACCAAGCGAAAACTCTTGCCGTCCTGCAGCGGCTGACGGCCCTTGGCTCGGGGGGAACGGCTTCGCGTTTTGGCCGCCACTTCCAGCGCCGACTCGGGAGCAGGCACAGTCAAC
>CAJBHN010000388.1 GCA_903952805.1 uncultured Myxococcales bacterium
CGACGGCGCCGGCGCGTCCGCGGCGGGAGATTTCGATCTGGCCCGCCCAACCGAACAGGTGTTCAGTGTGCCTCGCCATGCGGATGGGCCGGCCGCTCTGCTGGCCCCGGTCCCAAAAGTGGCCCTGTTCTTCCTATCCGCGACCCCGCCGACCTGCTGATGACGACGCCAGAGTCGTTGGAGGTCATGCTGGTCTCCCAGCGCGTCGACAGCGCCAAACTGTTTCGCCAGGTGCGGATGGTCATCATCGATGAGGTCCACGCGTTGGCAGGTACCGACCGCGGCGCCCACCTGATGAGCGTGCTCGAGCGCATCGCGGCTCTGTCTCACCACGACGTCCAGCGGGTGGGGCTGAGCGCCACCGTCGGCAATCCGCCGGCGATCCTCGGCTGGCTGCAGGGCAGCTCCCGGCGTGCAGGCGTCGTCGTCGACCCGCCCCGGGGTCGCGCCCAGCGGCAGCTGTTGATCGTGCACCGGCCCGACCTGCCGTCATTGGCCGTCGACGCTGCCAAGGTCGCCCGGGGCAAGAAGAGTCTGTTCTTTTGCCAGTCGCGGGCGACCACTGAAGGCGTCGCCGAGAGCATGCGCGGCCTTGGCACCGACGTGTTCGTGCACCACAGCGCCGTGTCCACCAACGAGCGGCTCCACGCCGAGGAACGCTTCCACAAGGCCACCGAGGGCGAAGGCGCTTGCATTGCCTGCACCTCCACGTTGGAGCTGGGCATCGACGTCGGCGACCTCGACCTGGTGTTGCAGGCCGAAGCCCCGGACACGGTCAGCTCGTTTCTGCAGCGCATGGGGCGGACGGGCCGCCGCGCGGGGCGACCGGCCAATACGACGTTTTTCTGCGAGACCAGCGACGCCGTCGTGCAGGCCATTGCCCTCATCGAATTGGCCCGGGTGGGCTGGGTCGAAAACGTCGAGGTCGACGACCGCTGTTGGCCCGTGCTCGTCCATCAGATTCTGGCAATGTCGTTGGCCAATGAGGGGATCACGGCGGAAGCAGCGTGGGCGCATCTATCGAAATGCCCGGATTTCCGAGGCATTCACCGCGCCGAATTCGAACGCCTGCTGGCCTGGATGCTGCGGGACCAAAGCCTGGTGTTGTTGTCGGGCCGATTGCTTATTGGTCCCAAGGCCGAGCGCAAATTCGGCCGCAAGAACTTCATGGCGTTGTACGCGGTTTTCACCAGTCCCCAGAGCTACACCGTCGAGCAGAACGCCGGCGGCCAGCTCGGCACCCTGACCCAGACCTTCGTCGACCGCCTGGTGGAAGGCGTCAGCTGCTTCTTGTTGGGTGGTCGCCCCTGGGTGGTGAACACCGTCAACCACAACGACCGCATCGTGAAGGTGGGCCCGGCGCCGCGCGGCCGCGAGCCCACCTGGGGTGGGTTTTTGCCCCAGTTTCTCGGCTTCGAATTGTGCCAGCGCATCCTGGGCGTGCTGGCGTCCACCGACGAGCCCGCCTATCTGACCGATGAAAGCCGGGCGGTGTTGCACAAGGCGCGCGACGACCACGAGGGCCTGCACGGGCCCGCCGGCTCGGGCCGTGGCGGCATAGGATTCACATCTTTGGCGCAGCGCCAAAGATTTGAATCATCAGCGCCGTATCGCCTGGATTGGGCCTCGCTGCTGAAGCGGGTCTTCGGCGTCGATGTCCTGCAGTGTTCGCGCTGTCAGGGCAAGATGCGGCTCATCGCCTGCATCGAGGAGCCCGATGTGGCGAAGAAGATCCTCGAGCACCTCGGGTTGCGGGCCGAACCGCTCCCCACCCTGCGGGCCCAGGCGCCGCCTGTGACGCTTGACCTGTTTCATGAAGCCTGAACCACATCTCGTCGTCGGCGATTCGTTCGCCGACGGCGCCGGCGCGTCCGCGGCGGGAGATTTCGATCTGGCCCGCCCAACCGAACAGGTGTTCAGTGTGCCTCGCCATGCGGATGGGCCGGCCGCTCTGCTGGCCCCGGTCCCAAAAGTGGCCCTGTTCTTCCTATCCGC
>CAJBHN010000389.1 GCA_903952805.1 uncultured Myxococcales bacterium
CAGGGGCCGGCCCTTGAGTTGTCGTCGGAGTGGCTCGCCGTCGGGCACATCGACGAATACCTGCAATTCATTCCCGACCTCAGCCCCGCAGGGCCCCACCCCTTCAAGGTCGTCATCGCCTCGCCAGCCATGGCCAGAGACGTTCTGCTCGGCCTGCGCGAGCGGGGCCTTGGCAGCAGCGTGATGTTCAGCGGCCGCAGCCAGCCCCGCAGCGTCGACGAGGTCCTCGACGCCGAACAATTCAACGCGCTGAACGAACTGGCCCAGGCCCGCATCGACGCCATGCAGCAGCGGCTGATCGACACCCTCGGCCTCAGCGTCGACGACTTTCGCCCCGTGCCCGTGCTGTACAATGAAGTCGACTCGGGGCTGGTGGCCTCGTTCAACCCCGGCATCAACAACCTCGTCACCGTCGGCGACCGCCTCTTTGTGCCCGATCCAGAGGGGCCCGTCGTCGACGGCCAGGACGTCTGGCAGCAAGCGACGCTGGCGTCGCTGGCCGACACCGACCTCGACATCATCTTTGTCGACGTCTTTCAGAGCTATCACGAGCTGCTCGGTGAGGCCCACTGCGGCACCAACCTCGAGCGCGCGCCGTACGCCCGGGCCTGGTGGAGCGCACGATGAACGGCACCATCATCACCACACCCCCCACCATCCCATCCCGTGGAGCCATCATGAACGCCACTGTTTGTCGTCGACTGTTGGGTGCTTCAGTCATCGCCGTCGTCGTGGGCGCAAGCGGTGCTGCCCACGCCAGCCCCGCCAGTTCGGAGCAGGTCGTGCTCAAGGGCCTCGACCCGCACGCCTATATGCAGCGACGCCATCGCCAGCCCGACGTCAGCCAGGAGCTGCAGGCCCTGCCGATGGCCACCGTGCTGCGCGTGCTGCGCGACGACGACGCCGTCGCCTTCGCCCCAAGCGACGCCTATGCCACCGGCCTCAAGCCCGGCGTCAAAGACGCCATGCGCATCCGCGAACGGCAAGCGGTCAAGCAGGGAGCGCTGCTGGTGTTGTCGAGGTCGACCGACCCGCGCGTCGCCGCTGCCATCGCCGCCGCCGTCGACGACGAGGACCCCGCCGTCGCGGCCATCGCCGCCGAGCGCCTCGGCGACCTGCGTCCAGACCCTGCCATCTCGGTGCTGAAGTCCGTCGTCGCCGACCACGACCGTGCCGTGGCCGTCCGTGCCGGCGCCTGCGCCGGACTGGGCCGCGCCCGCAGCGCCGAGGCTCTCGACGTGCTGCTGGCCGTCGTCGACGACGACGACGACGACGACAACGACGAGGTCGTCAAGGGTGCAGCACTGCAGGCCATCGCGCTGTTGGGCTCGCGCTGGGCCTGGGAGGCCCGTCACGACGTCGCCACCGGCGCCGCGTTGCGGACCCGGGCGGTGCAGCGCCTGAGCGCCCTGCCCCTCAAGGGCGACGTCGACGCCAAGCGCACGGCCGTCGTGCAGCAGTTGCGCTAGCCGGTACAGGGGCGATGGACCTGGGCGGGGGGAGGGGCCGGCGGGCGGGTCGGGACTTTTTACAGATCCCTGACCCCAACACGGGAGAACTTCAGCGAGGCTCCTGCGTTGAGATGGGGCAGTGACCGACGCGCTCGCGTTGGTCGTTTGCGTCACGTCCACCGCGCCCCCCTGGAGATCCCATGCGCCGCATTGCCGCCTCCCTGGCCCTCGCCTTCGCCCTCGTCGCCGTCGCCGCCCACGCCCGGCCGGAGCAAGCCACGGCGACCCGGGCCAAGCCTGCGGCCGAAAAAAGCGGCCTGGTGCCCACCATCAAACCCACCGTCGAGTTGGTCTTTGCCCTCGACACCACCGGCTCGATGGGCGGCCTCATCGACGGCGCCAAGCGGAAGATCTGGGCCATCGCCAACGAGGTCGCCGCCGCCAAAGAGAAGCCCAGCGTCAAGATCGGCCTGGTGGCCTTCAGGGACCGCGGCGACGCCTACATCACCCAGACCGTCGACCTCACCGACAACCTCGACGCCGTCTACGAGCAGCTGATGGCGCTGGGCGCCAACGGCGGCGGCGACGGCCCCGAAGACGTCAACGCGGCCTTGAGCGACGCCGTCCACAAGATGCAGTGGAGCACCGACAAAAAGGCCCTCAAGATGGTCTTCCTGGTCGGCGACGCGCCCCCGCACCTGGACTACCAGGGCCAGGTCCAATGGCAGGAGACCGCCAGGGCGGCCATGAAGCAGAACATTTCGATCAACACCATCCAGTGCGGCGCCGACGTCGAGACCACGGCCGCCTGGAAGAACATCGCTTATGCCTCCGAGGGCCGCTACGCGCTCATCCCGCAAGATGGCGGGGTGCGCACGGCCACCACCACGCCCTTTGACGCCGACCTGGGCCGGCTGGCCGCCGAACTCGACGCCACCAACTTCACCTACGGTCGTCGTGAAGAGAGGGCCAGCAAGGTCGCCAGCCGCATGAAGTCCGCCGAGTACGCCGCTGCCGCCCCGGCCGCAGCATCTGCCGACCGCGCCATGGCCAAAAGCAGCCTGGGCTCGGGCATGAAGGCCAGCGAGGACCTCGTCTCCCTCGCCGACGCCGCCGGCGGCGCCGACCAGGCCCTCGAGCAGGTCAAGGCCGACGACCTCCCCGACGAGCTGAAGGGCAAGTCGAGGCCGGAGCAAAAAGCCGTCATCGAGGAGAACCAGCACAAGCGCGCCGAGATCCAAAAACAGATCGGCGAGCTGTCCAAGAAGCGCGCCGCCCACATCAAGGCCGAGGCCACGAAGTCCGGAGCCCCGGCCAAAGATGCCTTCGACAGCGAAGTCGCCAGCATCGTCCGCGACAAGGGCGAAAAAGTTGGTCTGACCTACTGAGGGAGCGAGGCGTCAGGGTCGACGCCCGCGCCGACTCAGCCAGCCGCGGGAAACGGCGCGTTCATCGTCGTCACCAGCAGGAAGAGCTTCTTCTTCAAGCGGGCCAGCTCGTCGGGCTCGGGAGGTCCCAGGTTGGACCACTCGGTCTCGTCCTCGAGATCGACGGTGGTGGCTTCTTCGAAGCTGTCGGCGACAGCACCCTCCTTGATCTCGCGCAGGGCCCCCAGCAGCAGCGTGCGGGCGTCGTCGGTGACGTCGGCGGCGATGGTGGGAAAGAACTCCCCCTCGTCGAGGCGGGCCGCCACGTGGGCCACCAGCACCGTGGCAAACCACGGTTTGGGCAAGCGGGCGGCGGTGTCGATCCAGGCCTCTTCGTTGGCCTCGGCGCGATGTTGCACGATGTCCACAAGGTCAAAGACGACCTTTGGTCCGCGTGACTTGAGTTCGTGCAGGGGAAGGGCGCGGAAGGGGTCGAGAGCCATGGTGGTCACAGTGTGCCGTGCGAAATCCCGCTCGTCGACGGCCTCGATGAGGGGCTGCCGCAGACCGTGGCGTACCGGCACCCGACGATCCTGGTCCCTTTCAACCGCCTGCTGACGCTGTCGGCCGCCTGCCCATCCGTCCCAAGCGACTTGGGCGTATACGCACGACTACATGTGACCCTGTCCGCTTCACGGGGGTCGTCAAAGAAGGGCGTACCGTGTAGGATGCCCAGCCGCTCCGCCGGTTTCAGCCTGATCGAAGTAATGCTGGTGGTGGCGATCATCGCGGTCGCGTCAGCCATGGCCGTGCCCAATCTGCTCCCGGAGGTCCACAAGGCCCACGTCAGCGGCGCCGCCGAAGTGGTGGCCGCCACCCTGGCCCGGGCCCGCGGCGAAGCCATGGTCAGCAAGCGCTGTGTCCGGGTCTGGATCGACGCCACCACGCCCCGACGGCTGGTCACCGAGCGTCTCAATACCTTCGACTGCGACACCAGGCCCGGCACCTTTCCCGCTGGCTTTGGCGGCGTCGGCCTCGATGGCGTCAACCAGGTCTGGTCGCCGCTGGCGGCCGTGGTCCTCGACGCCACCGCGATGGTCCTCACGATGCAGGCGCCGGCGGATACCGCCGCGTGTTCGGTGGCGACCGGCTCGAGTTCCGGGGTGCCGACGGGCTTTCCCTGCACCCACTTGATTTTTCGCCCCAACGGCCGGCTGTTCACCCAAAATGTCGATCCAAACGACGACGCCGTCATCACCGTCCGTCACCCGGCCCTGACGACGACCAAGAGCGTCCTCGTCAACAGCAACGGCCTGCTGTGCGTGCTGCCGCTGGGCGTGGCCCCTCTGCCTGGCGTGGGCACGGGGGATTTTGTGTGTCCCCCATGACAAGCACCCGCAATCGACCACCCCGAGCCTATCTGCTGTTGGAGGTCGCCCTCGGCGGGGCCATCGTCGCCGTCATCGTCGGCAGCATTTTGACGTCGCTGTCCCAGGCGCGGACCATGAGCATCATCAGCGGTCGTGACCAAACCGCCAGCCAGCTGGTCCTTGAAACGCTTGATGAACGGCGCGCGCTGGGCTTTGCACTCGTCACCGCCCAGGCCGCCGCCCCCGTCACTGGCGTCCACGGTGTCTACACGCGCGAGACCACCGTGACGCCGTGTGTCGAGGTCATTGCCGCCCCGGGCGCCAATATGAACTGCAAGGACATCACCGTCACCGTCACGTACCCCATCAGCGCAAACGCCTCGACCGGCAACGCGACGACGAGGACGTCGCGGGCCACCGTGCGGGTGTACCCATGAACAACCGACGCCCGCACCGACAGAGACCAGGCCGGGCTTTCACGCTGATCGAAGTCGTCGTCGCGATGGTGTTGTCGATCATCATCCTGGGCGTGTGCACGACCATCATGGTGAACACGCTGGCGGAAGGCCGGCGCACACGGACCCATTCCGAAATGGCCCGCGACGCCAGCTTGACCGCCCAGCTTTTTGCCCACGAGCTGCGCCAGGCTGGTCTCGGCATTCCCAGTGGGGGCCATATCAACGCGGCCTATGGCTCGAGCGCCAACAACGCCTTTTATGCCTCGTTGCTGGTCGCTGGCAGCGATCAAATCGGCATCACCGGCGACTTCCCCCGGGCCGACGCCAGCTACAATGCCTTTGGTCCGTTGCACAACCGCACCGTCTCCAACGGCAACGTGGCGTGGCATACTGAAAACAACGGCAGCTGCGTCGTCGACGCCGACGCCGGCAGCTGCAGCACCGCGGTCGGCAGCGTGTTTTTTCCCGGCGAGGCCGGCTGCAACACCAGCGGCACCAGCGCCTTTGGCGATCGAACCTGTCCCTGGGGCATGCGCCGGGTCGTTCCTGGCGAACGCTTGATCATCGTGTCGGGCGATGGACGATGGGCGCATGCAGCCATGTCGACGGTGGGCACGATCGACGCCACTGGCCCCCTCAATGTCCTCGCCGCCAGATTGTCGCCCGGCTATTCACCGGCGGATTGGCCCAATCCTCCGTCGCCATCATTGCCGGTCACCACCCCCAACGAGACGGCTGGCCAGGGCTTTGTCGCGACCATTGATCGCATCTTTTTCAGATACGACAGCGCCACCCGCACCATTGAGCGCATGCAATGCAGCGGCGATCCCGACCCGGATCATCCGTCGTGGCCGAATCAAAGCGCGACGGCCATTCCGACGACGCCGGCCTTCACGCCGACGGGCGGCGCGGCCCAGGTCTGTGGACCGTTCGAAATCATCGCCCGCCACGTTGAGAGCCTGACGTTTACCTATCTCGACGGCAGCGGAGCGGTGGTCCCGCTGCGCAATTCAGGAATCCTGAAGCGCTCGATTCGACGCGTGAACTATCGAATCGAGTTTCGCCACACGCTGGATGGTCGCGACGTCACCCACGATGTGGCCGGTTCGGTGCGATTGCAGAATCTCTGAGGTGCCCATGAAGCGTTTCGTCGCCCATATCCGGTCGGGCCGTGGCTTCGTCATCCTGGTGGTGATGTTGCTGCTCGCGGTCGCCACCGCCGTCGCCATGAGCCAGTTCTCCGTCGTCGCCAACGAGAGCGTCGCCAGCGTCCGCGTCGGCGAGGAGGTCCAGGCCCGGGCCAACGCCGAGGGCTGTCTGACGCTGCTGACCGAATATGCCGAGGGCTATATCGGCACGAGTCCACCGGGCTTCAAATTCGCCGACTTCGACGGCCTCCTCGATAGCAAAGCCGGCACCAACGATGATTTCCTGCCCGCCATGGGCGTTCCGGTGTTCCTGCCCGAAAACGTCACGGGCTCGGACGAAACCAAAGCGATGCACCAATGGGCATTTATCGCCCGCGGTGCGGCCCCCAATCAAGGTGGCTGCCTGCTGCGCATCGAGGACAACAGCGACGACGGCTTCCCCGCCAGCTCGGTGCCCGCGGGCACGACCGGGGCCGACGAGGGCTTGGGCCGCGACAATCCAAAGGCCGACCGCGACCGTTCGATCTATATCACCGCCATCGGCCTGTACCCCGTGCTGCCGACGACGACGGCGGAAAAGGCCTATGCACGGGCCCATGCGCGGGTCACGCTGCGGCGCCTGTATGCCACCAGCAATCCGGTCCAGACGCCGCCAGCCCTGCAGGCCTGTGACGACGTCACTCTGAGCGCCAACATCGATGTGTGCGGCCTTGGTGGCGTGCAGGGCGACAGCATCACGATTAATGGCGGCAGCACCTGCGGCTGCGGCAACTACTCGGGCAACACGGTGACACCGACCACGCCTCCTGCGGCTTGCACGGGGTGTCCGAGCGGCACCTGCTCACCTCCCTCGCGGTCGGTTTTGTCGCCTTCAGTTCCTGATCCGAAAGACCGGGGTTGCAGCCCGCCAGCCATTCCCAACGCGACCTACTACATGGACAACAAGGGGTTTGGGAATCCGTTCATCAAAGACAACAACATCGGCGACAAGGACAGCTGCAAGGTCCATATCGACCGCCGTGGCCTGGTGTTTGTCTGGGACACGACGGATTTCGACGCCAACGATCGCAGCGCATCCAATCCCATCGCCGCCGCGCTCGCGGCGGGCGGCGTCCCCTCCGGGCCGGTGATCAACTGCCAGAATTACACCGGCATTAACGATGGTGCGGGCGGACGAATCGTTGAGCTGCCCTGCCGATGGACAACGACCGGATCGGAAAAAATCGAATGCAATACCGACCCGACCACCGACCCGCGGACGCGCCAAACCCCGTGCTGGAAACCGATTGCCAACCTGCAGGATGGAGGCAACGAAAAATCGGTTGGTGCCGTCAATATGATGAGTTCCGACGTGTGGATCGGCAAGACGCCAAGCAATCCGGCCAACTCATTGTCGTCTCTCAATGGCGGCAATCACTTCGAGATGTCGAGCCACGAAAACGATGAAGACCTTATGTTCATCAAGCAAAAGCCGATTCCGAACATCCGCGATCAAAGCAAGATGTTTGCAACCGGCGACCCCGACACCACCATGTGCGGCAACGCCGCGGGGTGCGAAAAGTGCGATGGCTCCAGCATCGACAATTGGTGGACGGAGTGCTCCACCCGAAGCAAAGACCCGGCCAATCCCCGGACCAGCTGCGGAAATTTCCATTCGCACAGCCA